>JAPUIH010000359.1 GCA_027297205.1 SAR324 cluster bacterium
TTCATGCGGAAGCTTGGAAACGGAGCCCGGCAACGACCTTTGCCGTCTTTCCCCAAGGTGCGGCCAAACCGGAGGGAATCGCCATTGACAAGAAAGGTAATGTCTATGTCACCGCCTTTCACGTGGGTTCCAAAGAACCGGGGCAGATCATCGTCTTCGATTCAAGCGGGCGCCTGCTGCGGAAAGTGAGAGTGGCCGGCTCAAGCCCCCTCCTGCTGGGATTGGATTTTCACCCCACAACGGGAAAACTGCTGGTCATCGATTTTGGGGGGAAGAAAGTATTGCGGGTCAATTCGTTCTCGGGCGCTGCCACGGTGTTTACCACCATCCCCGGCGAAAAGGCGGCCGGACCCAATGTGCTGACCTTCGACAGCGCGGGCAATGTATATATCTCGGACTCCTTCCAGGGCGTCATCTGGCGCAGCGATAAAAACGGCAATGGCGTTGCGGCGGGAGTACCCGATATGTGGGTAAAAGACGATCTCCTGAAGACAAGCGGGGTTCCCCCCTTCGGCGCAAACGGCTTGGCCTTTAACAACAGCGGGGATACATTGTTTGTCGCCAACACCGGCAACGACACGGTGGTGAAGATTCCCGTTGACGCGAGCCGGAACGCGGGAAAGCCCGAGGTATTCGTGAACAGCATCCATGGGGCCGATGGCGTGATCGTTGACGAGGCGGATAATCTCTGGGTCGCCGCCAACCAAGCCAACGAGATCGTGGTTCTCGACCCCACGGGGCGGGTGATTGCCAAGCTGGGCGACTTCGGCGGTATCGCTCCTGACGGAGCACCCATTGGTCTGCTGTTCCCCGCCAGCCTCATCCGCGGCGGAGAGTTCATTTATGTAACCAATCTTGCGCTGGATTTGAGGCTTTTTGGGTTGCCGCAGACGCTCGATGGCCAATGGGCCGCGGCGGTAAAGACCTATACTATCGCGAAGATCCGTGCGGTCATTCCACCTGTTCCAGGGTTATAGCCGCGGTTCAACAGGGAAGGCGGCGAGAACCCCCAACCATTCGAGTGCCATATCAAGCTCCAGACCAAGCGCGGGATATGGAAGCTGGAAAACCTGGACTTCACCCAGCTGGTGGCGGACAGAGCCTATGAGTTTCTGTTCGTGTGGGCGCCACTGAAGATGAGGAGCCACGGACTCCCCCGGCAATCCCATCGCGCTGTATTAATCATTATCGACGGGCAGCCCGCGGCAGCGAAATCCGCCAGTACCGGTTTTGCTTCACTTTTCCCAGAGGCTTTAATTACTATACGAGGGTGCACCGAACAGTTCTTCCTGCCGTGGCCCGCATTTATATTCGGACTGGGCGGAGCATGCACCGGAGGCTGAATGCTCCGCAAGCCATGACCCTACAATTCAGCGAGGATCTGTCATGAAAATGAAAATGTTAGTGCTGCAGATCGCTGCCGCCCTGCTTTTTTGCGCCGCGGCATCGGCGCTGCAGGCGCAAACAAAAATTACCTGGTGGCATGCCATGGGGGGACGCCTTGGGGAGAAGGTGAAAGCCATCGCCGAAGGCTTTAACAAAAGTCAGAGTTCCTACCAATTGGTGCCGGTAAACAAGGGCAACTACACGGAAACCATGACGGCGGGAATCGCCGCATTCCGGGCCGGCAAACCACCGAATATCATCCAGGTGTTCGAAGTGGGCACCGCCACCATGATGGCCGCCAAGGGCGCCATCAAACCCGTGTACAAGCTAATGGCCGAAACCGGCGCACCTTTCGATCCCGGCGCTTATCTGCCCACGGTGACCGGCTATTACACCACCACGGACGGCAAATTGCTGTCCATGCCCTTCAACAGCTCCACACCAATCCTGTATTACAACAAGGAAGCCTTTAAGAAGGCGGGGCTGCCGGACCGCGCGCCGAGCACCTGGCCGGAGTTGGTGGAGTTCGCCCAGAAGACCCAGCGGGCGGGATATCCCTGCGGATTCACGACCGCCTGGCAATCCTGGGTGCAGATCGAAAACTTCAGTGCTTGGCACGACGTCCCCATCGCCACACTGTCCAACGGATTTGGCGGATTGAAGACGGAGTTCAAGATCAATAGCCCCTTGCACGTGCGCCACATCGGGAACATGGCCAAGTGGCAGAAGAGTAAGATTTTCGATTACGGCGGGCGCCGCGGCAGCGGGCAAGCCAAGTTCACCACAGGCAAGGACTGCGTGATGTACATGCAATCCTCGGCGGGATACGCGGGAATCAAGCGCACGGCCAAGTTCGAATTCGGCACGGGCATGCTGCCCTATTATCCGGACGTGCAAGGCGCGCCGCGCAACTCCATCATTGGCGGCGCCACCCTGTGGGTGTTCGAGGGACACTCCAGCAAGGAGTACCGGGGCGTGGCCGAGTTTTTCGGCTATCTCTCCTCCGCCGCCGTGCAGGCGGACTGGCACCAGTTCACCGGTTACCTGCCCATCACCACCGCCGCGTATAAGCTGACCAAGCAGCAGGGTTTCTACAGCAAGAATCCGGGCACCGAAACCGCCCTGCTGCAAATGACCCGCGCCAAGCCCACTGCCAATTCCAAGGGACTGCGCCTGGGCAATTTCGTGCAAATCCGGGACATTATCAACAACGAGTTGGAGGCCGTGTGGTCGGGTAAGAAGAGCGCCAAGCAGGCCCTCGACGACGCCGTGGCCCAGGGCAACCGCCTGCTGCGCAAGTTCGAGCGGGCCAACCGCTAAGGGACTCCGTTTCTCCAACCTCCTTATACGGGCGCGGCGCGCCGCCTAGGCGGCGGGGCGGCGCCCTGTCCATGCGCGGGGAAATCCATGCAACAACGCGCGGTATTCTCGGGGAAGCTGCTGCCCCTGCTCCTGCTGCTGCCTCAGATCGCGGTGACCTTGGTGTTCTTCTTCTGGCCCGCCTCCCAGGCCATCATGCAATCGGTGCTGCAGGAGGACCCATTCGGTTTGTCCTCCAAACTGATCTGGTTCGACAACTTCATCGAAGTCTTCGGCAATCCCGATTATCTGAACTCTCTCTGGGTGACGGTGTTGTTCAGCGGCTCCGTGTCCCTGCTGTCCCTCTCCATCGGGTTGTTTCTGGCCTTGCAGGCCGACCGTATCGTACACGGCGCCGTGGTGTACAACACCATGCTGGTATGGCCCTACGCCATCTCCGCCGCAGTGGCGGGCGTGCTGTGGCTGTTCCTGTTCAATCCCACCATCGGCATCGTGGCCTTCGCGCTGGCCCGGCTGGGATATGACTGGAACCATCTGCTCAACTCGGGGGAGGCCATGACCCTGGTCATCGCCGCCGCCACCTGGAACCGCGTTCCCTATAACTTTCTGTTTTTCCTGGCCGGATTGCAATCCATCCCCAAATCGCTGGTCGAAGCCTCGGCCATCGATGGCGCGGGACGCTTCAGCCGTTTTTGGAAGATCGTGTTTCCCCTGCTCATGCCCACCACTTTCTTTCTGGTCGTCGTGAACGTTGTCTATGCCTTCTTCGAAACCTTCGGGGTGATCCATCAAATCACCGAGGGCGGCCCGGCCAGGGCCACGGAGATACTGGTCTACAAGGTGTTCTACGACGGTGTGATCGGGTTGGATCTGGGCGGGTCGGCGGCGCAGTCGGTGGTGCTGATGACCATCGTGATTGCCCTCACCGTGATCCAGTTCCGCTACATCGAATCAAAGGTGAATTACTGATGATCGACCAAAGCCCCTGGGAGCGTATATTCACCCACGGCGTGCTGATCCTGGGTTGTTTGATTGTGGCATTTCCCGTCTATGTCACCTTCGTGGCGTCCACCCATAGTATCGAGGACATAATCCAGGTGCCCATGCCCCTGCTGCCGGGCGGGCATCTCATAGACAACTACTGGACCGCCCTTACCTCCGGGGCCGACTCGGCCGGCAACGCGCCGGTGGGCGTGATGATGCTGAACAGCCTGATCATGGCCGTCACCATCGCCGTGGGAAAAATCTCGGTGTCCATACTGGCCGCGTTTGCCATCGTTTATTTCAAGTTTCCGTTCCGGATGTTTTTTTTCTGGATGATCTTCGTGACCCTGATGCTGCCGGTGGAAGTACGGATCATTCCCACCTACGCGGTGATCTCCGATCTGGGCATGCTCGACAGCTACGCGGGCCTGACCCTGCCGCTGATCGCCTCGGCCACGGCCACCTTCCTGTTCCGGCAGTTCTTCATGACCGTGCCCGAGGAGTTGTTTCATGCGGCGCGCATCGACGGCGCGGGCCCCATCCGTTTTCTCTGCAGCATCATTATTCCCATGTCGCGCACCAACATCGCCGCGCTGTTCGTGATCCTGTTCATATACGGCTGGAACCAGTACTTGTGGCCGCTGCTGATCACCACCAGGGAGGACATGTACACCATCCTGATCGGCATTAACCGCATGCTGAACGTGGGGGACGATCAGGCGGACTGGCACATCATCATGGCCACGTCGATCCTCGCCATGATTCCGCCCGTGATCGTGGTCGTATCCATGCAGAAGCTCTTCATCAAGGGCATGACGGAAACGGAAAAATAGCTTGCGGAGCGCGATCTGATGCAGTCCATTGCCCGCCTCTTGGGCGCGCTAATGCTGGCCTGGGCATGGGCCGCCCTTGTACCTCCCGGCGCCTGGGGCGCGCCCCTGGTGATCGGCCATCGCGGCGCGCCCGGCTATCTGCCGGAGCACACCCTGGCCTCCTACGCCCTGGCCATCAGGCAGGGCGCCGACTACATCGAGCCCGATCTGGTGTCCACCCGCGACGGTGTGTTGATCGCCCGCCACGAGAACGAAATTTCCGGCACCAGCGACGTTACGGAGAAATTCCCCGCCCGGCGCAGCCGTAAGGTCATTGACGGCCGTGCCAGGGACGGATGGTTTACCGAGGACTTCACCCTGGCGGAAATCAAGACCCTGCGGGCCAGGGAGCGCCTGCCCTTCCGCGGCCAGTCCCACAACGGGCGCTACGCCATTCCCACCCTGGCGGAAATCATCGCCCTGGCCAAGCGCATGGGCCGCGCCCAGGGCCGGGTGATCGGGCTCTATCCGGAGACCAAACATCCCAGCTATTTCGCCGGCATCGGCCTGTCCCTGGAGGAGCCGCTGGTGGAGCTGCTGCACGGGCAGGGCTACCGCACGGCGGACGCGCCCGTATTCATCCAGTCCTTCGAGGTGGGCAATCTGAAAAAGCTGCGCCATATGACCCGCCTGCGGCTGGTGCAGTTGCTGGGCGGACCCAGCAGGCGGCCCTATGATCTGGCGCGGCGGGGCGATCCACGCACTTATGGAGATATGTCCACCCCGCGGGGCCTGCGGGAGATCGCGGCCTATGCCCAGGGCATCGGCCCCTGGAAGGGCTATATCCTGCCCCGCGGCCCCTCCGGGAGGCTGCAGGCACCCACCACCCTGGTGGACGACGCCCACCAGGCGGGATTGCTGGTGCATCCCTATACCTTCCGCAACGAAGCGCGCTACCTGGCCAAAGACTATGGAGGAGACCCGCTGGCGGAATACCGGCGCTTCTTCGGGTTGGGGGTGGACGGGGTGTTCAGCGATTTTCCCGACACGGCGGTCAAGGCCCGCGCGGACATGCGCTGACGCGCACAGGTTTTCTTAACCCGTATATTCACAATGAGTATCTGGACGGAAGCAACGCGAGGCTCACAGCGTTGCGTCCCCCAGACCCCCCACATAGCGCCGGGCTTACCTGGAATCCAAATCCGGCTTAAACGGGGTCAGGGTTATTTGGAGTACAGTTCCCCGCGGCCCCTGCTGGGGGCCGTTAGGGGGCTTCGCCCCCTGACACAAATTGGATGCCAAGGGGGCAAAGCCCTTGACCCACCGGCGTTGAACACCAGGGCGCGTGCCGC
>JAPUIH010000036.1 GCA_027297205.1 SAR324 cluster bacterium
TTATAGCTAGTAGCGAATATTCTTGTCAAGCGAATTTTCGCTAAATATCATAATTTCGCTAATAGCGAACAATTCTTGACCACCAGCGTCCCCGGTGCTAGCTTGAAATTATACGCAACAGGGGCCGCCAAGCCCCATACATCGGCCGTATTTCTCCAGGGGAAATCCGTGAGAAGTGACAACGTTCCCGTAATTTTCGGGTTGAAGCTCAAGCAATACCGCGAAGAACGGGGCTATAACCTGAAAGTCCTTTCACAAAAGGCGAGGCTGTCACCCTCCTATCTCAACGAAATCGAAAAAGGGAAAAAGTACCCGAAGACGGATAAGATCCTGCAAATCGCCGCTGCCCTGGATGTGCCTTATGATGAGTTGGTGTCCCTGAAGCTGGGCAAGGACCTCAACCCGCTGGAGTCCATTCTCGATTCACCGGTGATCCGCGAGTTGCCTCTGCAATTGTTCGGCATATCACAGCAGGACGTCATTCAACTTTTCACCAAAGCCCCCACCAAAGCCGCGGCTCTGATCCGCACCGTGGATGAGATTACCCGCAGCTACGGCATGCAGGTGGAGCATTTTTTCTACGCAATGCTGCGCAGTTACCAGGAGACCCGCGGTAACTACTTCGAAGACATCGAGGATGCGGTGCAGGAATTCGTGACCAGCCACGGCTGGCTGCAACCGATGGCCATAGGCTATCAGCAGTTGGCCCAGGTGCTGGCCCAGCAATTCAACGTGGTCATCGACGGAAACACCATTGACGATTATCCCCACCTGCAGGGCTTCCGTTCCATTTGGGTCGAAGGTTCGCCCCATGTGCTGCTGATCAACAGCAAACTCAGTACGGAACAAAAAATATTTCAGATGGGGCGGGAACTGGGATACCGGCTGCTGGGATTGAAGGAACGCGGCATTACGTCCTCGCGGGCGGAGGTGACCTCCTTCGAGCAGGTGCTGAACGACTTCAAGGCTTCCTATTTCGCCGGGGCCATGCTGATCGGCCGGGAAAGCCTCGTGGCGGACATGGAAGAATTTTTCCAGCGGGAGCGCTGGAACGGGGAGGCGTTTTTGGCGATCAAGCAACGCTACGGCGTAACGCCGGAGATGTTTCTGTACCGCCTCACCCAGATCATCCCCCACCATTTCCACTTCGACAAATACTATTTTCTGCGCTTCAGCAATCCCGCCGGCAGCCAGCGCTATCATCTCACCAAGCAATTCAACATGTCGCCTGTACTGTTCCCCACAGGCATCGAACAGACGGAACACTATTGCCGGCGCTGGCTGGCCGTGGACATCCTGCGCGAACTGGACGACCATCAGCAACGAGGGGTCGACCATCCGCCCATCGCCGGCGCCCAGGTTTCGCACTTCATCAACGGGGAAAACGACTACTTCGTGATTAGCCTGGCGCGGCCCCTGGCCCTCACGCCCCGCACCAACACCAGCGTTACCCTGGGATTTCAGATTACAGAGGAATTCGAGGCCAAGGTAAAATTCTGGAACGATCCCGCCGTGCCTCACAAATTGATCAACGAGACCTGCGAGCGCTGTACACTCGCCGCCCACGCCTGTTCCGAGCGCGTCGCACCGCCCCAGCCCGAAAAGCAGCCGGAATATCAGGATCCCCGCAAATCCGCCCTGAAAAGCTTTCTGGCGGAGTACAAGGGTCCCCAGTGAGCGCCTAGCCGCCGATCTGGTACATTTCGATTTTGCGGTTTCCGGGGGATGTCCGCCAGGGCCGTTCCTCGGAATAGCGGTCCGTACGCCTGTTCCAGGTGTTCTCTATCAACCCGAGCAGTTCATCGTCGCTGGCGCCGCCGCGCATCGGATCGCGCAGGGGCGTGCCCTTGTGTCCGAACAGGCAGGTCAGCAGCTCTCCATCGGTGGATAGGCGGGCGCGGGTGCAATCCCCGCAAAAGGGCTGGGTAATGGACGAGATCACGCCGATCTCGCCCTTTCCGCTGCGATAGCGGTAGCGCTTGGCCACTTCGCCCCGGTAGCCGGGGTCCACCGGTTCCAGGGGCATTTCCTCGTTGATCATGCTCACGATTTCCTGGGCCGAAACCACATCTTCCATGCGCCAGCCGTTGCGGTTGCCCACGTCCATGTACTCGATATAGCGCACCACCACGTCCGTATCCTTGAAGCGCCTCGCCAGGGGGAGGATGGCATCCTCGTTCTCACCCCGCTTGATGACCGCGTTCACCTTGAGAGGCTTCAACCCCTCGGCGAGCGCCGCTTCCAGCCCTTCCAGCACCCGCTGCACACCATACCCCCGCCCGTTCAGCTTGCCGAATTGCTGATCGTCCATGCTGTCCAGGCTGACCGTAATCCGTTGCAGGCCGGCTTCCTTGAGCGCCTTCGCATGTTCCGCCAGAAACCAGCCATTGGTGGTCAGGGTGAGGTCCTTCAGGCCTGGCAGCGCGGCCAGTTGCGCTACCAGGCCGGGGAGGTCCTTGCGCAGCAGGGGTTCACCGCCCGTGAGCCGGATTTTGTCCGCACCCAGCCGCACGAACAGCCCAGCCAGCCGCGTGATTTCTTCGAAAGTCAGCACATGTGCCTTCGGGGAGAACTCATAGTCATCCCCATAGACTTCGATCGGCATGCAGTAGGGGCAGCGGAAATTGCACTTGTCCGTGACCGATATGCGCAAATCCTTCAGGGGCCTTTTGAACTGATCCAGTACCATGGCCTTGCTCTCCGCCCACACTTGCCGCGCGGCGGTTAATGCACGGGAGCCCGCCGCCTGGCGCGAGCACCGTGCAGGGACTGTATTCCGGTGGCGATGAATAGGGAGAAGGTGCGGCCATGCGTGCTGAACGCCGCGAGACCGTTCATTCAGCTCCTTTCCACCGGGAGGCTGCCGCGTTTCCACTGCAACCCTGATCGTTCATTCCCCTTAGCCGCGGGCCTGTTGCGGCGGCCTTAGAAGGATATGAATCGGAGCGAATTTGTCTATGCCTGCAATTCCTGAACAAGGGTACGTTCAGCCGCGCCGCTTGGCAAGGCTTTCTCGATTCACCCCGCCAACAAATCAGGGTCCGCGCAGGCCGCAATAATTGTTTGTCATAATTCTATCTTACTGATAGGAATATACAAGTTTGTTCCCGGCTCTCGGGATGAGGGCGCGTGTATCATTGACCATGGATGGGCAATGCTGGGAAAAACGCTTAATCAACGCTACCAACTCGAGCAGCTTCTCAGCAAAAGCGAGTTGGGTTCCCTTTTTCTTGCAACGGAATGCGCCAGCGGCGAAATGCTGGCGGTGCGCACGCTGCCAGGCGGCGGCCTGCATTCTGAGGCCGGCTTGCGCTTTCTGCGCCTCGTGCGGCGCCTGGAAGGGGAAGAGCATCCCAATTTGCTGAGCCCGCTGGAGACCGGCTTCGCCGACGGCACGGCCTATCAGGTGGTGCCCTACTACCCCGCGGTACCCCTGGACGAGGCGCTGCGCGAAGCGCCATTCAGTCTGACCGACGGCATAAGCCTGCTTCGGCAGACGGCCCGCGGACTGGCCCACCTGCACCGGCTGGGCGTCATCCATGGCGGCCTGACCCCCCGCAATATTCTCATTTCCCGTGAGGGAGAAAGCCTGCAAGTGGTGCTGGCCGATCCCTGCCTGTACCTGTTGCCCCACGGGGAATTCCCCCTGGGCGGGGTGGACGCCGCCCCCTTCCGCGCGCCGGAGGAAATGCCGGGGCTGGAAATTTCTCCCGACGAACGCACGGACCTCTACGCCCTGGGCATGATCGCCTATGCGGTCCTTGCGGGGCGCCCGCCTTTTACCGGCGTATCTGTGCGGCAGATCATGCAGCGCCATTTGAGCGAGCCGCCCCCTGCTCCCCGGGATTTCAACCCGGAGTTGCCCCATCGCCTGGCCAAGATTCTGGAAAAGCTCACCGCCAAGGCGCCGGACGACCGCTTTCAGTCCGCGGATGCGTTGCTGGAGGAGCTGGTATCACCGCACAAGGCGGAGCCCGGGGAGCTGAGCTCCGGCGATCCGCCCAAGGCGCGCTTTTCCGCCACACCCTGGATTGGGCGCAAGGCGGTACGAGAGGCGGCCTTGGCCGCGCTGGCCCGCACGGCCTCGGGCAGGGGATCCCTGCTGGCCATATCGGGGCCGGAGGGTGCGGGCAAGCGCAGCCTATTTGAGAGTCTGCTGCCCCACGCGGAGGCGGCGGAAGGGCTGGTGCTGCGCGCCGACCTGCCGGCGCAAGGCTGGTGCGGCCCCTTTCAGGCTCCGCTGTCCTTGCTGGAAGATCTGCGCAGGCGCTGGCTTTTGCTGCCCCTCACCCGGCGGCGCTACCTGGCCCAACGCATTCAGCAACACCTGGAAGGGCAGACCACGCTCTTGACCGATCTGCAACCCCTGCTCTCCGATTTGCTCTCCAGCCAAGGCAAGCCGCCGCCCCTGCCCCGCTGGAAACACCGGCAGCGCATACTGCACGTGCTCAGCGAGGTGTTCGTGGCCCTGGCGGCCCCGCGGCATCCCTTGCTGATTTGGCTGGGCAACGCAGGCTGTGCGGACCCCGACTCGGTGTCTTGGCTCAATCACCTGCTGCAGCGGCTGCCCACCGCGCCCATTGCCGTGGTGGCCGGACTGAGCCCGCCTTCCGATCGGACGCAGAGCGCCCTGCATCAGTGGCTCGAACGTACGGAACCCCACGAATCCTTGCAGTGCCTGACCCTGCCGGAATTGGACGCCGCGCAGACGGCGGAGCTGACCGCGCGCAGGCTGGGCCTCGCACCCTTGGAGAATGCACAACCCGCGGGCCGCGCCCTGGTGACCAGACTGGCGCAATGGATACACCGCCGTTGGGGCGGCAACCCTCTGGCCCATGATCTGGTACTGGCCACCTTGCTCTCCCGCAATCACGTCACCGCGCAGGCGAAGCAAAACGGCGGCGGCCCCGCCTGGGACTGTGCCTGGCCCGAAGTGGAATCTCTCAGCCTGCCCGACGACTTGGAAGAACTGATCGCCGCGAAGCTGGCGGCCCTGAGCGAGGAACAGCGGCTGGTGCTGGAGTGCGCCTCGGTTTTTCCTGGGGCTTTTTCCCTTGAGCAGCTCTGTGCCGTGGCGGAGCAACTGCCCGCCGAAGCACTGCTCAATCACGTGGAATCAGCCATCGCCGCACAAATTCTACGCCGCGGCGGGAAGCACATCACCTTCGCGCACGAAAAATACCGCGAGCATTTCTACCTGGCGCTTAGCGAAGCACGCAAGGAGTACCTGCACCGGATGCTGGGCGCATTGATGGAGGCCAGTCCTGGCGGCCCCCTGCTGCTGCATCACACTGCCGTTGCGCGCCACTTTTGGCTGGGAGGCGACACGGCACGCGGCACCAGACACGCCCTGTCCGCGGCGGACACCGCCCTCCGTCAACAGGCTCTGCACGCCGCCTGCCGGGGTTTCGAGGCCCTGCTGCCCATACAGGAGAATAGCTCCATGCTGCCGGCATTGCTGGTTTCCCTAGGAGCAACCCAGTCCCTGCTCGGTCTTGAGGCACAGGCCCTGGAAACTCTTCATCAGGCCGCGGCGCTGCAACTGCCGGAGCCTCTGCTGATGGATACCCTGCGCCTGATGGCGCACTCGGAAGCGAGGCGCGGAGAACCCGCCGCGGCCCTGGCCCGGCTGGAAGAAGGTCTGGCCATGCTCGATGAGTCCTTGCCGGTCAATCCCCTGGGGGCGGCGTTGGCCCGGCTGGCGGCCAAAGCCCGGCAGCGTTACGTGACCCTGCGCAGCGCCGCGGGTGCCCCTGGCCCCGCCCCCCTGGAGGGCCGCAACGCCACCGTGGCCACCCTATTGGAGCAGGCAGCATTGGTCTTGCGTATCACCGATCCAGAGCGTGCCGTGCTGGCCGATGAAAAGCTGCTTCAGCTTTCCTCCGGCCGCCAGCCATCGCCAATTGCGCTACGGGCCATGGTCCGGCTGGCGGAGTCCGAGGGCGATCCGGACGGGCCGTATTTTTCCGAGGCGAGCGCCCTGCTGGAACTATATCCCTACGCCCACGAAAAGGCGCTGCTGCATGCGGCGCAAGGACGTTGCCTGGCCAGGATTTTTGAGTTCCGTCAGGCCAAGGACGCATTATACCTGGCCAGCGAATCCTTCATCACCCAAGGCGATCCCCAGAGCGCGGCGGAAGCCTTGCGGGCCCTGCTGGAATTGGGGCGCGTCGAAGGGCCTTGCGGCGTCCAGTTGGACAACGCCCGCCGCTTGCGCGCCCAGGCCCGCATGCAGGAATCCGCCGCGGAGACGGCATGGGCTGAATCGCTCTATGCCCACAGCGCGGCCCTTGCGGGTAAGATCACGCTCATCGACGCGGAACACACCCTGAAATCCCAGGCCGCCGGCGCCCTGGCCAGGGGCGATGCGAACGCCAGCCGCCACTTCTGTTTTCTCGCCGCCGAACTGCAACTGGGCGTGGGAAATCTGGAGCAGGCGAAGTCCTGCCTGGAAGCCATGCCTCCCAGTACCGAAACCGCGGTGAATATCGGCGGCAGCCTGGCGGATGCCGCCCGCGCGGAGTTGCACTTGCTGCAAGCCGCTGCAGACACGGAAAATCGAAGCTGGCACATCCGTGAGGCGCGTGGCCTGAGCGACGCCCTGCTCAACGCGGAAAAAACCTTCCCCAGCCTGGCCTTGGAACGCACCCTGCTCTCCGTGATGCTGCTCTGGTTGGAGGGCGATACGGAATTGGCCTTGCAACTGGCTGATTCCGGTGAACGGCTGCTCGAAAGCGCGGGCGCCCGCATCGCCCTGGGGCGCTTGTATCTGCGTCTCGCCGAAGGCATGAAGGCACAAGGCCAGGACGCCTGGCACGGTTGGGCGCGCAAGGCGCTGAGCCGCTTCGAGGCCGCGGGGGCGTACCCCTTCGCAGACGCCGCGCGAAACTTGGTGGAACAGCACCAGGACACTCACCCCGATCCCGGCGAGGAGCCCGGCGCCAGTCAATCCACGCCCTGGGACGCCACCGGGCAGACCAGCTTTTCCGAGCAATTGTTGGATTATCTGGCCAACGCACTCACTGAGGCCGAGGGCTGGGCGGCCGCCATGCAGCGCACCCTGCTGCGCAAGCTGATGGATGCGGTAAATGCGCAATACGGCCTGCTGCTCCTTCCTGGTGACGATGGAAAACTGGCCTCGGCCGCCCAGTGGCCGGCCGCCGCGGAGGAATTGCAAGTCAATCAGTGGCTGGTCGACACGGTATGGCTGGCCGGCCAGGGGGAGTTGCTGCAAAAATTTCAATTGCCGCAATCCGAGGCCGCTGGTGCGGCTATGGGAGAGGCCCATTCGGCGCTATGCGTGCCCCTGGGAGCCGGCGGCACGCCTTCCGGCGTGGCCTATCTGGGCAGCGATGCCCAGCGCATGACCTTCGACCAGTCCGACTTGAGCGGTGTCACGCACTTGGCCGCACAGGCCGGAGCGGCGCTGGCCCTTGGGATAACCCTGCAGCAAAGGGCCAGGGATAATCAGCATTTGCACGAAGAAAACCAGGCATGGGAAAGGTTATTCGCATGGGGTTCCGCGGCCACACAAAAATCGGACACCGCGGCCCTGCTCACCGCGCTGCTTGAGCAAATGACCGACGCCCACGATTTCCCGGCGGCCCTGCTGTACTGGAAGGAGCCTGGCCAGGAGCGAATCGTGCTGGGCGGCAGCACCCTGAACAAGGAGCGCGCCCAGCAATTAACCGGCTGCGCCAGCCTTTCGCTCAGCGATGACGCCGCGCAAGCGGCCCTGGCGTTGCGGCAGCGCCAACCGGCCTGGCTCGGAGAACTCACCGACGGCGGGGCCGCCGCGGACAAGCCCGCGCTGCTGGAAAGCCTACAGGCCAAGAGCGGCTTGTGGGTGCCTCTACCCCACAGCCTGGAAAATACAGGTCTGCTGCTGCTGCTGTCGGACAAGGACGCCCGGGGCCAGCCCGCGGAGGCGGCCCGCAAGCTGGAACGGCCATTGGCGCTGATCGCGCCCGCGCTCGTCAGACTGCAAACCAACCGCGAACTGTCGGCACAGCGTGATAGCGCCCTGGAACAACTGAACGCGGCGGAAGCCACGAATAGCCGGCTCACCCGATTTGTGCCGGAGCACCTGCAGCACGATGCCACCGCTTCCGAATCTCCAACGTTGACGGGCGAGGCATTCCGCTCTCCTGTGCTGTCTGGCCAATTGTACGACTTGGCGCAGATGTCTCGCCTGGAAAAAGGCGAGACCCTGGCGGAACTCCAGGCGTATTACACTAAAATCGACGAGGCCCTGACCATGCACCGGGGAAGTCTGGAACGTGTCCTGGGCGACCGTTGGATAGCCAGATATGCGGGTGATTCGGAATCCGCGCTCTGGGGCGTGTTAACCCTGCACCAGATGCTGCTGAGCTTCCAAGAGGACTATGCAGCCGCGGGGCTCCCCGTGTTGCGCACGGGGCTGGGGATACACTTGGGGGACACGCTGGGGGGAACCGTGGAAACCGGACGCCGCATCGAGCCTGTGCTGTTCGGAGAAGGGGTACAGGTCGCCGCGCGGCTGGCGGAAATGTGCCGCAGTTTCCGCACCGCGGTTCTGATCAGCGATGAGACTGTGCAGTCCCTGGAGGATGTCTCACCCTTCGACCTGCGTTCCCTGGGCCTCTTCCGCACGGCTCCCGGCGAAAAGCGCATTGGCGTGTACGAACTGTATTCCACACGCAAGGACGAGCAGCGTGATGCCATGCGCGAGAAGCAGGGTGAATGGAACTCCGCGATGGGCCATTACAGGCGTGGGGAGTGGCGGGAAGGGGCGGAATTGTTCAAGTCTTATCTGGCCAGTTTTCCCCAGGACCGGCCGGGCCGGCATTTCCTGCGATATTGCCGGCAGCGCATAGGTCTGTAACCCTATCAGGCAGAAAAAATTCCTTGGGACAGCGGCGCCCGCGTCTAAAATCCCAAGGCGGCCAACAAATCGTCAACCTCGTCCTGGTTCTGGGTAATACCTTGCGGGTCCGGGCCCTGCTCAAGGGATTGCTCTGCCGGGGCCGCAGCCACACCCGCGGCGGGGCTGAACATGGGCTTGTATTTCTTCAGAATCTGCACCAACTGCATTTCCAGATCTTCAATGAATTCGATGGTCTTTTTCAGTGTTTGACCGGTCAGGTCCTGAAATCCCTGGTTGGCGGTGAGGGACATATAGGTCCCCGAGTTTTCCTGAATCTGGTTCCGCATCAACATGAGCCCGGAACCGATCTGGTCTCCCAGCTTGTTTTGCAGGCTCGTCAGGGCGTCCGCCTGACCGGGATGGTTAGCCTTTAATTCACCCAGAATTTGCTGACTCTTGCGCAGGCCGTCCTGCACACGCTCACACACTTCCGCGTCTTCCTTAAGACGGCCGGAGAGCAACTCAAGATAGTCCAGATTGGCAAAGGCGGCCTCTTCCAACCGGCCCACCACCGCCTTCAACTTTCTGGCTGCTTCGGAAATACCGTCCGAGCTCTCAGTGAGAGTGTCCAGAATAGGGATCTCATCGGACATGTTGTTGAGGGTGTTGTAGACATCCCTGGCAATGATGGCGATCGCCTTTACCAGATTCTGGCTTTCCCGCGTGGAGGTGAGCAGGTTAATCTGATTGATCGCGTCGTCTATGCCCTCCTTGTCATTGGCAACCGCCCCTTTGAACAGATTGAGGCTGCTCAGGAGCAGATAGCGTATTTTTTCCTGCATTGCCAAGGGGGCGTTCTGAGCAACGCTGTTCACCCGGGCGACCAACTGCTCCAGAATTTCCACCCCGCCGGGGCCTGTCACATCGGCGCCGGCTTCAACTAGCGCGGTGCGGGCCGGCCCCGCTTTCGGATTGAGTTTGAGCGATAACTCGTCGACCTCCATTCTGTCCAGCAGCCCGCGCATGACGGCGCTGACCATGTCGATCACCTTCAGGCTAACCTTTGCGTTGGCGAGGTACTGCTGATGTGACCTGATCATTGCAAGGGCGTCGCTTTCCAAATCTTCTTCACCTTCCACACGGCTAAGCAGTTGATTGTATTCCGACATCATCCCTTCAAGATTACTCAGATCCTCCAGCAGTTGCTTCTTATCGACAATGACCTTAATTGTGGGCTCGTGGCTCATGGCAATTCGTTTGCTTTAGGTTGATCGCCCCTCGCAGCAACGTATCATGGCATTGCTCGTGGAGGCCTGTTTGCCCGCAATAAAAGCAGGATCACCGCCTGTTTCAACGTGCCGTTCACCGGCCACGCAATCTGCCCCTATGCAGGGTAAACTGCTACAGGCACTGCCGCCCCGTTGGGGCGCGCTGCATTCAATTTTTCGGTTGGATTTCGAAAACCGATAAACCAACCGCTTTGATTTGCAAGGAATTATTCCGCTCGACACCCTACCGCGGGCTTTCCGGGGGCGACGGCAATATATCCCTTATATGGAATAACGATTTTCAATCGAATTCGGTTCCATGTCATAAGTGTAAATGCGATTTTGCTGTTCAGGCGTGGGTGGCGCCACAGCGGCCGTGGATGCAAGAAAATGACTCCCTGTGCACGCGGCGGGCACCGTACGGCGCTTGCAAAAGAAACAGTAACAGCGGCGGGATGGGAAGTGGCGGATGATCAGGCTGACCAAGGTTTCACGCATCTATCAGGACGGTGCCCGTTCAGTGAAGGCCCTGGATGGAGTCGGCCTGGATATTCCCGTGGGCTGCGTCGCCGCCTTGACAGGAAAGAGCGGATCGGGCAAGAGCACCCTCCTGCACCTGATGGGCGGCCTGGAATGGCCCAGTGAAGGCCGTGTTACCGTTGCCGGAGTAAACCTGGACGATCTCAACGACCGCGCGCGGACACGCTTCCGCCTTACAACTATCGGATTCGTATTCCAGTTTTTCCACCTGCTGCCATCCCTGAGCGTACTGGAAAATCTCACCCTGCCCGCCGAACTTGCTTCGATTTCCCTGCGCAAGGCGCGCTCAAAGGCTGCTCATCTGCTGGAAGAGGTGGGCTTGCCACAACTGGCCGGCACCTACCCTGAACGCCTGTCCGCGGGCGAGCAGCAACGCGTCGCAATCGCGCGGGGCCTGATGATGGATCCGCCCATCCTGTTGGCTGACGAGCCAACCGGAAATTTGGATTCCGAAACCGGGCAACAGATCATCGCTCTCATTCACCGTCTGGCCGGGGAACGGGGAATGACCGTCATACTGGCATCTCACAGTCCGGAGTTGGTCGCCCAATGCCCCCACCGCATCGAACTGCACGACGGCCGGATCATTCACGACGATACCGGCTCCGGCTCCCAGGTTGGCCCACACCCGCGCTCCAGCACCGGCAAGACCCCAATCTGCCTATGACGGCTCTCCTTTCCTTGCTGCGGGTCTATTTCCGCTATTGGCGCAAGCACCGCTTGCAGGCCCTGCTCAGTCTGTTGGGCATCAGTCTGGGAGTTGCTGTGTTCGTGGCGATTCGGTTGGCCAACCAGGGCGCCCTGGTCTCGTTTCGTGCAAATATCGAAGCTTTCGCCGGACGCGCCACCCACCGCATTTTCAGCCCGGCGGGGCATCCCGTGCCGGAGCACCTGTTTACAGAGCTTCTGAACGTTCCGGCCGTGGAAGCGGCCACGCCCTATCTGCGTGGCCGGCTCTGGATTCAAAGGGATTCCACCGCCCCCTTAACATCATTAACCGTGCATGGAATCGACGTCATAAGCGGCGCGGATTTTGAGGCGTTTGAAGCCGCCGATCCCGATAGCGCATCACCTGAGTCCGCGATTCCGCGGAAAGCCATGCGCAGCCTGACCGAGCGCCTGCTTGCCGAGCCGGGTGCGGTGCTGCTTTCCCGGCGGGCGATGCACAGCCTCTCGCTCAAACCGGGCGACCGCCTGCGCGCACGCACCGCCGATGGAGTGCATACGCTGACCGTACTGGGCAGCTTTGCCGCGCCCGAGGGCAGGGAGGCCGCGCTGGCCGACGCAGCCGTGGCGGATATTGCCACCTTTCAGGAAATATTTGCGCGTCTGGGCACCCTGGACGAGATTCGCCTGAGGCTGGGTGATGGCGGGAAATCCGCGATTGAGGCGCTTTTGCCGCCCGGACTTACCCTGGAGGCGGCGGGACGGCGCGGAGAGCGCATGGAAAACATGGCCGCTGCATTTCAGCTCAACCTGGAAGCGCTTGGCCTGTTCGCGCTGCTGGTGGCTGTATTTTT
>JAPUIH010000360.1 GCA_027297205.1 SAR324 cluster bacterium
GCCCGTAATTTACGCTAACATCCTGGAGTCACCCTGATCCTGTGCAGCCATGAGCTGCCGTGCCCTCACAGCGAGTTCCACTCGCAGCATCGGCCCCACGGCCAGCAAGAAAGGATACCCCCATGACCGACCACGCAAAAAAACTTCGCGAGCTGCTTGCCCGCCCCAAAATGCTGGTGGCGCCCGGCTGTTACGACGCGCTTTCCGCCAAGCTGATTCAGCAGGAAGGATTTGAGGCGGCGTACATGACCGGATTCGGCACCTCGGCATCCGTGCTCGGAATGCCGGACGCGGGATTGATATCCTTTAGTGAAATGGCCACCCACGCCGGCAATATCGCCAACGCCATCGACATTCCCCTCATCGCCGATGGGGATACCGGCTACGGCAATGCCGTCAATGTTTATCGCACGGTGAAGGCCTATGCCCGTGCGGGTGTCGCGGGATTGCATATTGAAGATCAGGTTTTTCCCAAGAAATGCGGCCATGTGGCTGGCAAGAAGGTGGTGCCCAGCGAAGAAATGGTGGGTAAAATCAGGGCCGCGGTGGACGCCCGGGCCGAAAAAGATATCTTAATTATTGCGCGCACGGACGCCCGGGTTATCGAAGGCGTCGAGCCAGCCCTGCGCCGCTGCCAGGCTTATCTTGAAGCCGGGGCGGACATGATTTTCTTCGAGGCCCCGGAATCGGAAGGGGAACTGGAAACCATCGGGAAGAAAATCAACGCCCCGCTGCTGATCAACATGGCCATCGGCGGAAAGACCCCCTTCGTGCCCCTCTCGCGTCTGGAAGGGATGGGCTTCAATCTCGCCATATTCCCGGCGACGATCATGAAGTCGGCGATCGTGGGCATGCGCCAGGCCTTGCAACGCATCAAAGAGCATCCGGACGAGAATCCCGCCACCGATGAAATGTCCTTCGAGGACATAAAAACATTGGTGGGATTCCCCGAATACTACGAAATGGAGGCCAAATACGGTTCCTGATTTCGGGCAGCGCCTATCCTCCGCTGCAAGGCATCTCAAAACCGGCTAATGCTCTATGTCAATTGCGGAACGCCTGAAAACACTCCCCTTCAATGTGGACGATACGCCACACATCGTGGTGGACGGCGCCCAATGCCGGGGCTGTGACACCCACGCTTGCCTCACCTTCTGTCCAGCGGAGTGTTTTACGCCGGACTCAAAGGGTGGCATAGACTATTACTATATAGGCTGTATCGAATGCGGCACCTGCCTCTTGCTCTGCAATGAGGAGGCTGTGCGCTGGAACTACCCCAAAGGCGGCTACGGCATCAGCTATCGCTTTTAGCCCGGAATTCCGCCCCACCCCGCGCCGCCGCAATCTTGTGCAACCGTTCCGGCAGCCCGGCCTTTTCCAGATATTCCCGCGCCGGGCAATTCCGCTGCTGGGCCATTAATGCCCGCAGGTCCCCCTCATCGTCGATATCGAGCGCAAGGGATTCCAGGGGCTCAACCACGTAGGGCACACGGTGCTCCCGGGCCAGTTGCTCGTGCAGAAAAAGGCTGCCAGGACCGAAGCGGGACGGAAACAGGCACGGCGGCGCGCGGTACAGCGCGTTGGTGCCGTCGCCATCCGCGGAGGGCACCAGTACCGTGGCCATACCCTCCGTACTCATTGTCAGCACCCGCCGCAGGTCCCGCACTTCCAGCAGCGGCAGGTCCAGGGGCACTCTGAGCACCCCTTCCACCCCTTCCCGCTCGAGTTGCGCGCTGGCCCGGTCCACCGAATCACTCTCGGAAACCTGCCGGGATTCGCTCAGAACCTCGTAACCCAGATCCAGGGCCAGTTCCTTGGCCGGCCCGTAGCTGGTTACCACCACTTTCCGCACGTCCCCTGCCAGCAAGGCGCCCTCCCGCAACACACCCTTCAGCATCAACCAAGCCAGGTCGCGCCGCTCCTGGGGCGACAGCGCACCCGAGAGACGATGCTTGGCGTTGGCGAGCTCCTTCACGGGAATCAGCAGGGCTTGGCTCATGCGGTTGCCTCACAGCAATGCCAGCAGTGCCGCGGCGAGAGCCTGCTTGCAGGCCAGGTCCTTCATCACCGTAGGCGCGGCCACGCAGCGCAGTCCCATGCCCTCGACCTCCTCCATACAGGCCGCGTCCTGCTCGTCCACCACGAACACATCCAAAAAATCGCGGTACAATTCCGCCACTGTCACGGGTGATACCGCATATCCGAGCTCCGCGAGCATCTTGTCCGAAGGTCCCTTGAGAGATTTACCACCTACGATGGGACTCACGGCCACTTTCAGGCCCCGCGCCTCGCGGATCATGCGGCGCATGTCCGGCACCGCCAGAATCGGTGCGATGCTAATCAACGGATTGCTGGGTGCAATTACGATCATGGCCGCCTCCGCGAGCGCCTCGGGCACGCCAGGCGCGGGCGTGGCTTGCTCAATCCCATCGAAATGCACTGAGTGCAGCACCGGTTCCGCGCGCCGTTTCACCAGGTATTCCTGCAGCTGCAACTGCCCCTCCTCCGTGGCAAGACGGGTGCTGACGGGCTGCTCGCACATGGGCAGCAGACGGCATTTCAGGCCCAACTTTTCGGCAATGCGCCGGGTTACTTCGGCCAACCCCACGCCTTGCCTCAGCAATTCGCTGCGGAACAGATGCAGCCCCAAATCGGTATCGCCCAGGTTGAACCACCCGGTTCCCCCCAACTGCCTGACCCGTTCCAGAGCGTGAAAGCTGTCGTCCCTGATGCCCCATCCGCCTGGCTCGTTGACCTGCCCGGCCAGGGTGTAGGCGAGAATATCGCTGTCGGGACAAATGCGCAGGTTAAACAACTCCAGGTCGTCCCCGCCGTTGGCGATCACGGTCAATTCCTCGGGGGCACTCACCGTATACAGCCCCAGCGCCAGCTTCGCGCCGCCCACTCCCCCGGAAAGCAGCGTGATCCGTCCGGCCATCAGGGTATGCCCGCCACGCGGAAGCGCGCCGCCTGGGACTTCTGCTTGCGGTTGATGCGGATCACCAGCGCGGTCATGCCCTCAACGGTGGCCGCCGCACTGATTCCCCCCACATCCAGGGGCCGCAGACTGGGAACACGCCGGATCAACTCCATCAGTTGCTGCTTGGCCTCACGGTTGTCCCCAAATACAAAGGTGTCGCAGTCCATGGGCGAAGCGATATCCTCCAGCACATGGGCGGGCAGGGTCTTGAAGGCCCCAGTGAAAGGCACACTCTCGGGCAGGATGCCGCGCAGCTGACGGCTTCCCGAGCCTTGCGACGGCACCACGACCTGCACGTCTCCCTTGCCAAATTGCAGGGGAACCGTCACATCCACGAACACCGAACCCTCCCGAAAACTGTCCTTGTATCCCCGCACGGTATCCGCCGCATGCTCAAAAGGCACGGTCAGCATCACGAACCGCGAGCCGGAAACCACGGCATGGTTTTCCCCAGCCACGATGGGCTGGAGGTTGCCCTGGCCCACCTGCGCCGCGGCCAGCCCGTTCAACTCATCCACAGTGGCCTGAGCGCGTTCCGCCTGCCTGGAGCCCACCGCTACCCGTACGCCCGCCAAGGCAAAGCGCATGGCCAGCCCCCGCCCCTGGGGACCGGTGCCGCTGATAAATCCGATCTCTGTTTCCGCCATGGCCTCCCTGCAATATATCAAATTGTCAGGCTGATCCACCGCCAAGGCCCGCGCCGTTGCGGTTCAGGGCGCAAGCGCGCGTACAATGCGGGCCAGAGTCTTATGCTTGCCGAACACCTCGACCACCTGGGCCAAGTCCGGCCCTTCTTTTTCCAAGGTAATCGCCGCGCGCAAGGGCGCATAGAGCGCCTTGCCCTTGAACTGGGTTTCCTCCTGCACCGCCTTGACGAGTTGCTTGAAGGAGCCTTGATCCAACTCTTCCACTCCCGCCAGTTTGTCGCGGAAGGCCGCCAGCACCTGCCGTGCATCCTCCGTTGCGATGGATTTCCGCAACTCGGGCAGCACCGGCTCTTCACCCCCCCGCGAGTAAACCCGGGCGCGCTCGTTGATATCCGCCAGGGTGACCAGGGAGGGCTGCACGGAGACCATTATCCGTTGCAGAACCTG
>JAPUIH010000361.1 GCA_027297205.1 SAR324 cluster bacterium
ACATTTTAATCATCGAACTCAAGACTCCCTTTGCCTATTTCAGTGAGTTCCTCGAGTCACTCCCCAAGCTGCGGGAGCGTTATCCGGACATTGGGGTGATTCTCAACACCGATCAGGCCCATGCCCTGGAAAAACTGCAGGAATCCATGGCCCGGGGGGGGCGTCTGCTGCAACTCAACTATCCCGATGCCAGGGGCACCATAGAAATAGAAAACCCTGGTGAACTGACGCAGATCATCTCTAAAACACCGGACCCGGTAAGTTTGTCCGTACCCTTTTTCGGCCAGATCCGGCTCATGCTGGATGGCAGCGACCAGCCTACCGCCTTCAATCTGGACTCGCTGCGCAAGCTGCAGTCCCAGTTTGGCGTCGGGGAAGCCAAGGAGGTGGATATGGGCGGCGGGCGCTTAGAGCGGGTGATCGTGCTCGACCTTCCGATCCGCCTGATCCGGGATTTTCAGTTTCGCCAGGATCGCGGGTTGGACTTTCATGGCATTATCCGGGACGGCCGGAGTATTCTTTCCCGGGATTTTGAGAAAGAGAAGCTGGAATATCATTGGATTCCTCTCCGCTCGGTGCAAAGCTTTATGCGCAAAGTACCCGGAGAAGAATTGCAGACCGTGCAGGTCGCCAGTACCACCGTGCTGCGGGTAAACACGTTCAACGGGCAAGTCACGTTCATCTCCCGCGCGGCGGCAGATCAATTTACCCTGGACGACGTGCGCACTATCGGCTTTCGCAAGACTGCCGGCGGGGCGGTGGGAAACGGCAGCTTGGAAGATACCGGAGGAATGTATTTTGACCGGGTCGTGCTGCTAAGCAAAGAGTATACGGAAACCGATCCGATTCACGAGGCCATCCGCGAACATATTCTGGGCCGGAAAATCCTCAGCGAAGTGGAGCGCAGGCGCAAACTGGAAATCTACACCAGCCGCCTGAAAGTAGGCGCGGTTGGCCCTCTGGCGGCGCAGACCCTCAAGATTCTGCGCAAGCATGGCCTTGAATCCCTAATCAAGCCGGAAAGCTTTCACTATCTATGCGATCTGCCCCAACAGCTTCCCCGCTATTACGAGACCCCGGCGCGTTTCGACGAACATTTCCGCTACCTGAAGAAATCCTTGCGCGAACTAATGGACGACCAATCCAGTGAGGCGCTCCGCATTCGGGATTATGCGCACCAGATGCCTGTCACCATGCAATGGGTGGATGCCACTTACGCCAGTTTCGACAATGTGCAATCCCAGGATTTGCAGGTCTGCTACAAGGAACTGACCTCTCTGATGGAATTCATCGGCCATGAGTTCCGGCGCAATTTTCAGATTGGTGAATCGGAGCTTTCCTTCTTTAACAAAATCCGGTCGGCACAGGCCGCGGGCCTGCAGGCGAAATGGATGGCCGACTTCAAGCAGCAGGCTTATGGGCCTCCCCTGCCTCCCGATTCACTGCCGGACTTCGTGTTCTTTGGCACACCCAATGACAAGCAGGAGAATGACAAGAGCATATTTTTTCCCAGCTTCGCCTGCACGGAATTGATCATTTCCAGCGCCTCACGGGATCTGTTCGAGAAGGTCGACTATGAGTTCAGCGTGTTCCTGGAAGAACACATGGCGTTGGCCGAACACAACTTCTCCGAAGATGGAAAATTCGCGATCGGCTTGCAGGAATATAGCGAGTACTTCGACCGTAAGGTGGACGAGGCCGAGGGAGAATTGCTCAATCTAAAGGGGGACCTGACCACGATCGATTCGGTGGGTTCGCCGGAGTATCGGGCGTTGCTGAAAAAAGAGGAGGAGATTTACCACGCACGCTACCAAGCCTTTCTCAGGGATGGGGAGGTCGTTCAAGTTTCTTACCTCGAAGCTGGCGATGCGCTCATCAAGGCGCTTGCGGAGCTTGGCCGGATTCTGCAACTGCCCCCGCAGATTCAGGTGGCCGGCGCGGAGGCCCAGGATGATCCCCGCTTTGACTCTCAGGTCATCGAGACGGGCCAGACCGCGCTCCGATCGCACTTGCGGCGGGCGGTCGGGGAGATCGTGAGCGTGCTGGAGCACCTTGGCGCCAAGGCCCAGGGCCTGAAGAAAATCATACTGGCCTTGAGCAAAGCCCAGGCGGATCAAAAGGAGCTGTTGCGGAGTCATGCCCTTTTCATCCAGTCGGCGCAGGAACAGAAAATACGGGACAAGGCTCCCGCGCGGGTGGTCACCCTGAAGAAGCTGAAATCAGGAGACCGGCAGGGCCTGAAGCAACGGGTGGTGGTGCAACTGGGCCAGATCAGTGAGGAGCGCTTGCAGTTACAGCAGAACAGCGACCGCTTCGAGGAAAAGAACGCCCAGTCCCTGCGCGCCTTGCAGGGCGTGCTGGGCAGGCAGGTCAATAGATTGCAGGAGCTTTCAAATAACCCGCCGCCGGGCGCGCCCAGCCAGATGCGTGAGCAGATCGCCGGTCATATAACTCGTGCGCGGCGCATCCTGGAGCCCATGGGTGGCGTCATCGCCAAGATGAAAGTTGAGTTTGTCCGGGCGAAACGTCTTGAATTGCGCGGTCAAAAACTGGGCGCGCACCTGTTCGCCCTGCGCACCGAAATGGCGCTCCTGGACAGCATTCAGGAAAGCAGCAAGCCGCATCCGCCGGAACCGGCCGCGGCTGAAGGCAAAGTCACCGGGGACGTCCCCGCGATGTTTCGGGAGAACAATCGCCGCATGGAACAGTTTGCGGCCAGTGTGGGGGAACTGCTGGAAGCCTGTGCGGCGGGAATGCAAACCATTGACGCTGCGGCGGCGCAATACGACCGTGCCGAGCAGCAATATTCAACGTTGGAAATAGCCGCATCCCGCAAGGCTCGGTTGCGCCAATCCATTCAGCATCTGGGCGAGCGCAATGAAATGATGCAAGAAGAACTGGCGGACCTGCCCAATCGTGTGCGGGAGCGGTTTATGCCTGCCCGCAAGGCTCTGTTGCTGCGAAATTTCATTCCGGAAGAGGAAAAGCGCATCCTGAATTTTCGCCGTTGCAAGTCTTTTTTGGAAGAGATTCTCCGGCTCAATTTTGATCTGCTGCGGGCGGAGTACCTGGACCGGGCCGTATACCGCCGCTTCGCGAGCAACCAGTTCCTCAGGGGCGCTTACGTTGCGGTGAACACGCAGCATCCTGAAGCACGCAGCTTCCAGAATGTGCTTCCGGCGGTGAACCGGCTGTTTCGCACAATTTATTTCAACATGTCCAAGCAGCATCCCCGCAAGGCGCGGCGCGTGTCCTCCCAACATCTAAGGACGATGGAAAAAGAACCGCTGCTGGAGTTCATGCAGGAATGGTTCGAAAATCCCGACAAAATGCCCTTCGACTATCTGTTCTTGCCCTCCACCTTCGAGTTGGCCGAGGCGGTGCAAGTGATGAATCACAAAGACAGGATTTTCCGGGGAGTGCCCAGGCTCGTGTTGATATATGTCGGAAAATTCAGCACGTCGGCAATCCTGGACAATCCCGTGCTGCGCGATGACTTCTTCGAAGCGCGGAAGCACAATGTGATTGTGAATATCCAAGGGCTCGCCCTGGTGGACAATCCCCTGGCGATTTGCCAGCGCCTGCTCGAAGAAACCCTGGGCAGCACCTTTGATACCCCGATTGTGGAAGAACTTCCCGACGAGGAGGACCAGGAGGTCGCTTTCAAGGGCTAGAGTTCAGCACCCGCCTCTGCTCCCGCGGCACTAAATTGATACCCAGGCGGTCGCTAATCCCCGGACTTGTCCAGTCCCGCCAGCCAATCCGCGCAGTAGCGGGCGATCTCCTCCCAACCTTGCTCGTACATCAACCCGTGGGCATGGCCCGCGAATTCCTTGTACTCGGCTACGTGACGGTATTTACGGGCCACCTTGCGCAACACGGACACAGGCGTGATGCGGTCTTCGGAGGCCCCCACGATCAGCATGGGGCAGGTCACCCGCTTCGCGTCCACCCGGGCGGCCCGGTGGGGATCGAACAGCCAGAACCCGATTTCCGCGGCCGCCCGGCCTGACTCGTACCCTGCCTGGCTGTACAACATCCGCTGCTCCTCCAGCGGCAGCAGGTGGTACATGGAATAGCTGAACTCCCCGAAGGTCTGGCGGTTGGGCTTGCGCCAAAAACCCCAGCGCAGAAGCCCGCTGGCGAAAGCGCGCAGCACCGACAGACGAATGGCCACGATGCCCGCCGGAGAGGCGGGCGTAATCAACAGCGCCGCCTTGGCCAGTCCCCTGGCTGCCAGCATCTGTGCGAGCAACCCGCCCATGGAATGTCCCACCAGAATCGGGAGGGACTCCAGCGCGCGGATTTCCGCCTCCAGATCGGCCGCATAATCCAACAGGCTGGTCGTGCCCAAATCCGGGTGGGGAGGTTCCGCCGGCCTGCCGTGATGCCGCAGGGTGGGGGCGATACAGTGAAAGCCCTTATCCTCGAAAAAACTTTGGAAGTTCCGTGCGTAAGGGCCGTCGGCCCACATGCCGTGGATCAATACCAGGGTCTCGGTCATGGGTAGTTCCCCTCTATTTAGCTTCGGCTGGCTTGTGTTCGGCACAAGCCTAACAATTACTCCAGGGCGCTGCCAGGGAGTTGGCATTTCAATTTTTGCTCTTCCAGACGGTTCCGTTTCCTGGCCCAATACCTTAAGCTGAGCGCCTCCCATTTACCGGCCTTGGCGGTGCCGCGCCTTTATCCCGGTACGGGGGCATTCGCAATCCACGGAGATGGACGATGCAAACGGATCTTGCACGCTTTCACCCCGCCGTGGCGGGCTGGTTCCATAGAACCCTGGGCCGGCCCACCGAACCCCAGCAGCTTGGCTGGCCCTCCATTCAGGAGCGGCGCCATACCCTGATCGCCGCGCCCACCGGCTCCGGCAAGACCCTCGCGGCCTTCCTGGCCGCCATCGACGAACTGGTACGGCTGGGACTGAACAGCGGCTTGGGCGGGGAGTTGGGGGGTGAACTGGAAGACGCCACCCGGGTACTGTACGTCTCTCCCCTCAAGGCGCTCAGCAACGATATTCAGCGCAACCTGGAGTTGCCCCTGGAAGGCATCGCCGAAGAACTGCGTGCCCTGGGCCTGCCCGAGGTGGGCATCCGCACCATGGTGCGTACGGGAGATACCACCCCCGGCGAGCGCACAGCCATGATCCGGCGTCCCCCGCATATACTCGTCACCACCCCGGAGTCCCTTTACATCCTGCTTACTTCGGAGGGCGGGCGGCGCATGTTGCGCACTGTACGCACGGTAATTGTGGATGAAATCCACGCCCTGGTGGCGGACAAGCGGGGCTCCCACCTGGCTCTGTCCCTGGAGCGCTTGCAGGCCCTAACGGAGGATAAGCTGGTGCGGATCGGCCTGTCGGCCACCCAGCGTCCCATCGAGGAAGTTGCGCGCTTCCTGGTGGGCAGCTCGGCGATCGACGGCCACGGGGCGCCCTTGTGCGACATCATCGACGTGGGTCATACCCGCGAGCTTGAGCTGGCCATCCAGCTGCCTGGCGCGCCTCTGGAGGCGGTGATGTCCGGGGAAGTGTGGGAGGAAGTGTTCGCCCAACTGGCGGAGTTGATCCAGGCCCACCGCACCACCCTGGTATTCGTGAATACGCGGCGCATGGCTGAACGCGTGGCCCGCAAGCTCTCCGGCCTGCTGGGCGAAGAAAACGTCACTTCTCACCACGGCAGCATGGCCAAGGAACACCGGCTGGCCGCGGAGCAGAGGCTCAAGGCGGGCGACCTGCGGGCCCTGGTGGCCACCGCTTCCCTTGAATTGGGTATCGACATCGGCGCGGTGGACCTGGTCTGCCAGTTGGGCTCGCCACGTTCCATCTCCGCCTTTTTGCAACGGGTAGGACGCTCCGGCCACGGGGTGGGCCTGCTCCCCAAGGGGCGGCTCTTCCCCGCCAGCCGGGACGACCTGGTGGAATGCGCGGCCCTGCTGGATGCCCGGCGGCGGGGGGAACTGGACCTGCTGCACATTCCCGCCCAGCCCCTGGATATCCTGGCTCAGCAGATCGTGGCCGCCGTGGCCTGCGAAGAGTGGTGCGAGGAAGAACTGCTGGCCCTGGTGCGCAGGGCTTATCCCTTCCGGGATCTCACCCGCGAAACTTTTATTCAGGTGGTGCGCATGCTGGCCGAGGGATTTGCCACCGGCCGGGGGCGGCGGGGCGCGCATATCCATCGGGACGGGGTGAACGGCCGCCTGCGGGGACGCAAGGGGGCGCGGCTGGCCGCGATCACCTCGGGTGGCGCTATTCCCGACAACGCGGATTACGAGGTGGTGCTGGAGCCGGAGAACATGCGCGTCGGCACGGTCAATGAGGACTTCGCCATCGAGAGCATGCCGGGGGATATCTTCCAGTTGGGCAATACTTCCTGGCGCATCCTGCGAGTTGAACCGGGCAAGGTGCGCGTGGAGGACGCAAAGGGTCAGCCTCCCACCATTCCCTTCTGGCTGGGGGAAGCCCCTGGCCGCAGCCACGAACTTTCCGCCGCCGTCTCCCGCCTGCGGGAAGAGGTAAACGAACGTCTCAAGCCCAATGCGCGGGGCGAATTGCAAGGTCCGGCTGCGGCGGCCCAGTGGCTGGTTACCGAGGTGGGGCTGGGCGTTGACGCCGCGGAGCAGATTGCGGAGTACCTGGCCGCCTCCAGCGCGTTGCTGGGCGCCATGCCCAGCCAGCAGACCCTGGTGCTGGAGCGCTTTTTCGATGAGGCGGGGGGCATGCAACTGATCGTGCACTCGCCCTTTGGGAGCCGCCTCAACCGGGCCTGGGGGCTCGCCCTGCGCAAGCGCTTCTGCCGCAAATTCAATTTCGAACTGCAGGCCGCGGCCAACGATGACGCCATCGTGCTCTCCCTGGGGGTGACACACTCCTTCAAACTGGACGACGTTTTCCGCTACCTGCACTCCACCTCGGTGCGCCATCTGTTGGTGCAGGCGCTGCTGGACGCACCCATGTTCAACACCCGCTGGCGCTGGAACGTCACGCGGGCCCTGGCCGTGCTGCGCTGGCGTGGTGGGCGCAAGGTGCCGCCGCAGTTGCAGCGCATGCAGGCCGAAGACCTGATTGCGGTGGTGTTTCCGGACCAGTTGGCCTGCTTCGAAAATCTGAGCGGAGAGCGCGAAATCCCCGACCATCCCCTGGTCGGCCAGACCATTCGGGACTGTCTGGAAGAGGCCATGGACATCGACGCCCTGGAGCAGTTGCTGCGGGATATCGAGAGCGGCACGAAAACCCTGGTGGCCAAGGACCTGAGCGAACCCTCACCCCTGGCCCAGGAAATTCTCAACGCCAAACCCTACGCCTTCCTGGACGATGCGCCCCTGGAAGAGCGGCGCACCCAGGCCGTGGCCAGCCGCCGCTGGCTCGATCCGGAAAGCGCTGCGGGGCTGGGGGCCCTGGACGGCGCAGCCATCGCCAAGGTGCGGGCGGAGGCCTGGCCCCAGGCGGAAACATCGGACGAACTGCACGACGCCCTGGTGCTGCTGGGCTTCCTCACCGATGCGGAGGGCCGTGCCGCCGGGATTGGCGGGGGAGATGAGACGGACGTCCCACGCGATCCCCGTGGCTGGTGTCATCTGTTGGAACTGTTGGCCACCGATGACCGGGCCACCGTACTCCAGGCGGGAGAGCAAGGCCCCTGCCTGTGGGTGGCGGCGGAGCGTCTGCCCGAACTGCGGGCGCTCTATCCCGATGCTGTGCTCACCCCGCCCATCGCCGCCGCGCCGGACCATGACCGCCCCTGGGAGAGAGAAGCTGCGCTGGTGGAGTTGCTGCGGGGGCGGTTGGACGGACTGGGGCCGGTGACCGCGCGGGCGCTGGGGGAAAGCCTGGAATTGACCCTGCCGGAGGTGGAAACGGCGTTGCTGACCCTGGAAGGCGAGGGCTTTGTGCTGCGCGGCACGTATTCGCCTGGCGCCGGAGAGGAGGAGTGGTGCGAGCGTCGGCTGCTGGCCCGCATCCACCGTTATACCCTCAATCGGCTGCGAGCGGAAATCGAACCCGTATCGGCCCAGGACTTCCTGCGCTTCCTCGTCTGCTGGCAGCATGCCGAACCCCATGATCGCCTGCAGGGCACGGAAGGGCTGGCCGCGGTGCTACAGCAACTGGAGGGTTTCGAGGCCGCGGCCGCCGCTTGGGAGGAGGACATCCTGCACGCGCGGATGGACAATTACGACCCGGCCTGGCTGGACGCGCTCTGCCTTTCGGGCCGCATTACCTGGAGCCGCCTTACCACGCCGGGCCTGGCCCTGCGGGGCCGCCGGGGCTGGGCACCCCTGCGCGCCACGCCCATCTCCCTGCTGGGACGGAAGAGCCTTGGCGCGTGGCGCACCCCAATGGCCGGTGGCGAGGTCGAGACGGCGGAATTGAGTTCCCCGGCGCGGCGGATCTTGCAGCATCTGGAGCAATTCGGGGCATCCTTCTTTACCGATCTGAGCGAGGGCACACGCATGCTGCCCGCCCAGGTGGAAGGGGCCCTGGCGGAACTAGCCGCCCTGGGTCTGGTTACCTCGGACAGCTTTGCCGGACTGCGGGCCCTGCTCATCCCCGCATCCCGCAGGCGGCGTCCCCTGCTGCGCGGTCGGCCGCGGGGCAACGCGGCGCAGGGATTGGACGGCGCGGGCCGCTGGGCCATGCCGGTTCCCGTCCCCATGGAGCAGGAGGCGGACGGGGGGACAGCCCAAGCGGCGGCGCCCGTGGAACACGTTGCGTGGGTGTTGCTGCGCCGCTATGGGGTGGTGTTTCGGAAGGTGGTGGAGCGGGAGGGAGCCCTGCCGCCCTGGCGAACACTGCTGCAGGTCTACCGGCGGCTGGAAGCGCGGGGGGAAGTGCGTGGTGGGCGTTTCGTGACCGGGTTTGCGGGCGAACAGTTTGCCTTGCCGGAAGCCGTGGCGGCCATGCGCGCCCTGCGCCGCAAGCCGCCCACGGGACGGATGGTGCTGCTGAGCGCGGCCGATCCGCTCAATTTGCTGGGCATCGTGACTCCCGGCGGCCGCCTGCCGGCAATCGCCACCAACAGCCTGTTGTTGCGCGATGGCCTGCCCATCGCCCTGCGGGAGGCGGGACGGCCTCGATTCCTGGTGGACCTGGACCCGAACGAACAATGGGAGGCGGAAAACGCCCTGCTGCGCCGCAAGGCGCCCGTCCCCCTGCAAGCCTTCCGCAACCGCATGGGGTGAAGCGTCCCACCTATGCGCAAACTATAAGGAGAATGCCGTGCCCGCATACATTATCGCCAACATGGATGTGAAGGACCCGGAAACGTACCAGGGATATTCGGCGCAGACTCCAGGGTTGGTGGAAAAATTCGGAGGGAAGTTCATCGTGCGGGGCGGGGAGTTCGAGCAGGTGGAAGGGGACTGGAAGCTCGCGCGCTTGGTGGTGCTGGAGTTTCCCGATCTGTCCAAGGCCAAAGCGTTTTACAACTCTCCCGAATATCAGGAAGCGTTGAAAATCCGGCAGAGCGCCGCCGAAAGCCAAGTCGTCATCGTGGATGGAGTTTAGACGCAGCCTGAAAAATAAATGCACACGGGTTACGCGTGGGGCTCTGCCCCACGGCTTGGCGGGGGCCTGGAGAATCTTCGCTACGCTCCGAACGGCATGGCGTGGAACGGCAGACATTTCCGATAGAGATTTATCCGGTCTTGGCTGGCTCCACCAATACGCGCTCCCGATCCGCATCCACTTCCAACACACGGCACAAGAAGGCATCGCCCTGCTTCATTCCGGCTGAAATGCGTGCGTCGGCCAGCAATTGCGGTTCTTCCAGCCAAACCTTGTCTTGTCCGCCCGATCCCCGGCGGCGCAGGGTGCCCTGGTAATTCCGGCCCGATTGCTGGATCAGCCAGCGCCGTTTCCAGTAACTTTCGATGCGCCTTTCCAGCTCGGCGTACGCGGCCAGGCGCTTGTCCGCCCGTGCGGCCCATTCCATCATCAGATTCCGGCCGCGGTGGGTGGCCCGGCCCTGCGCCGCATGGCCACCGATCTGTTGCTGCATCACCAGGTCGGTGAAGCGGCGGATGGGCGAAGTGACTTGAACGTAGCGCTCGCAGGCCAGCCCGGCATGGGGTGCGCCTTTGACGTCGAAGCGGGGCTGGGGCCTTGCGCCACTGCCTCCGGTGGGCCGGGGCTGCACCCGGTAGATGGCAGGCAGGCGATGCTTGCGGCAGTAAAGCCCCACCTCCCGGTTGAGCAGGATCGCCAACTCTTCCACCAGCCGCTGGGCGGGGCCAGAGCGGTCGTAACGCACCAGCTTGATCCGCTCCGGGTCGCTATGGTCGATGGACACGCCCACACGGTGCCCCAGCACAGCTCCCGCAGTTACCCGCTCCGCTCTCAGTTTTTCGCAATAATCCCTCAGGCGGCCCCAAGTGGGTCCTTCATGGGCCAGCAGCGCTTCCGCCCCTGCGTAGTTCAGATTTTCCGTGACGCGCACCATGCTCCGGTCGATTTTGACCAGTCTGGCTCCTGCCTCTTCCAGGCGCAGCGTGAAAGTGAGGGCCTCCCGTTCTTCTCCCGCCAGCAGGGAGAAGCGGCCTTGCGAGAGCAGGGGCGGGAACATGGGATACACCGCATCGCTGGTGTACACCGAGGACATGCGCCGTGCCGCTTCCTCGAATAGCTCCTGGCCGGGGGCAAGCGCCGCGCTGGGTTCGGCGATATGCAGCGCCACCGTCAGCCCTTCATCGTCGGCGGCAAGTATCGCGCAGGCATCGTCAATGTCCCGCGTGTCTTGCGCATCGATGGTATAGGCGGGAAGCCTGCGCAGGTCCGACCGCCCCCTTAATCGCGGGGGCGCGGTAGCGAGATTGGTGGCCTGGCTTTCCAGGGCCGGATCGAAAGCCTGCTCGACCTCTCCGGCCAACAGCCAAAGGGCCGGCCAGCCCCGCCATCGTCCGGCGGCGGCCAGCCAGCCCCTCAGTTTCTCCTTCGCCTCGTCCATCCGTGCCGGGCTTAGGCCGAGGGGTGCGGCCAGCAGCTTCCAATGGGGCGAGCGGCGCTCCAGAGCCAACAGGGACTCCAGCTGCTTAATAAATACATCGCCCTCGCCTCCCGTCTGCCAGCGCTGCTGCTGCAATTGCTCACACCACCGGGCCGCCCGGGCCTGCCAATCCGCCTGCGCCGCGGCAGCCTCGCGCTTTTGCGATTGGAGCTGCTGGGTATCGGGTCCCAGGGCGGCGAAGCCCTTTTTGCCATGGCGGAACAACCTGGGCGCCTGTAACAGCGCCATGTGCAGTGCCGCACGGCTCCAGCCGTCCGCCTGGGAGGGCAGCGCCAGGGCAGCCAGCTTGGTAAAGGCGGTTTCGCGGTCTTTGGGCAGGCCGCCGTGCAGTTCTTCCAAATTCAGCGTTGGCGCCGCTTTCGCCATGGCTATTTCGCCTGCCGCGAGCCGCGCCAGGGCCTCCTCCTGTCCCGCGGGTGTGCCGCCGGAGCCCCGCCAGCGCAACAACACCTGCGCACCGGGACGGCTGATCTTCGTGCCATCGGCGAGTAGCAGACGCAGGGATGCGGTTTCCCGGGAGACGATCCAGCCCACGCTCAGACGCCTCTTGTAATAGAACAGGGCAAATTCTGGCTGCATGCGCTTACCGGTAGGATACAGGGGGAGCACACCGCCCCGGTGAATTACAGGGGCAGCCCACTGCCCCAGTTGGCGCATTGGCTGTTTGCATGGCGGACAGGCGGGTTGCGCCGGAAATGTCTCGAAGAATCAATAGTTTTCCCGTAAACTGCGAGTTGGCAGTGCAACAAGTTTATCCACGCCGGCAGGGTAGGGCAACCTCATCTTCGGCGGGCCGGGGGAATTGAGAGGAAGGAGCAGCGTTCATTTGAGCAGGCACAATCAAATTCGAAATTTCTCCATCATCGCCCACATCGATCATGGAAAATCCACCCTGGCTGACCGGCTGATCGAACTGACGGGAGGATTGAGCAAGCGGGAAATGGAAGACCAGGTGCTGGATACCCTGGAACTGGAGCGGGAGCGGGGCATAACCATCAAGGCCCAGAGCGTTTGCCTGAATTACCGCGCCCGGGACGGCCAGGACTATATGCTCAACCTGATCGACACTCCCGGCCACGTGGACTTCACCTATGAGGTTTCCCGCTCCCTGGCCGCCTGCGAAGGCGCATTGCTGGTGGTGGATGCCGCCCAGGGGGTGGAGGCCCAGACCCTGGCTAACGTTTATCTGGCCTTGGAGCAGGATCTGGAAATCCTGCCCGTGCTGAACAAGGTGGACCTGCCCAGCGCCGACCCGGCACGGGTGGCGGCGGAAATCGAGTCGGTGGTGGGGCTGGACGCCTCGCAGGCCGTACAGATCAGCGCCAAGACTGGATTCGGGGTGGAAGAAGTGCTGGAGCAGATCGTGGCCAAGGTGCCCCCGCCCAGCGGGGACACCGCCGCGCCCTTGCAGGCGCTGGTGTACGATGCCTGGTTCGACGCCTACTTGGGGGTGATGGTGATGGTGCGCGTGGTGAACGGCACCGTGCGCATTGGCGACACGATTCGCTTTATGGCGGCCGGCAAGGCCTTCGAGGTGGCGACGCTGGGCAAGTTCACACCCAACAAGATGGAGGTGGATGCCCTCACTGTGGGGGAAGTGGGCTTTCTCTCCGCGGCGATCAAGATCATCCACGATGCCCAGGTAGGGGATACCCTCACCATGAAGGCCAATCCGGCCAAGGCTCCCCTGTCCGGCTACGCGCCCGTCAAGCCAATGGTGTTCAGCGGGCTTTACCCGGCGGATGGAGAGGCTTTCGACAATCTCAAATCCGGCCTGGAGAAGCTGGCGCTCAACGATGCGGCCCTGTCCTATGAGCTGGAAAGCTCCGTGGCCCTGGGCTTCGGGTTCCGCTGCCGCTTTCTGGGCCTTTTGCACATGGAGATCGTGCAGGAGCGGCTGGAGCGGGAGCTGGACATATCCCTGATTACCACCGCCCCTACGGTGGTATACCAAGTGCATCTGAAAAACGGCGAAGCGGTGATGGTGGAAAATCCGAACCTTTTGCCCCAGGCCACCAGAATCGAGCACATCGCCGAGCCCTACATCAAGGGCCGTATCATCACGCCCACCGAGTACGTGGGCGGCATTATGAAAATCTGTCTGGATCGGCGCGGGGAGCAGAAGGGGATACAGTACCTGGACGAAAATCGGGTGATGCTGGAATACGAATTTCCGCTCAACGAGATAATCCTCGATTTCTACGACAAGCTGAAATCCAGCACCCGCGGCTACGGGTCTTTTGACTACGACCATATCGGATTCCGGAAGGGGGATCTGGTCAAGCTGGACGTGCTCATCAATGGCGAGCCCGTGGACGCTCTCTCCCTCATTGTGCCGAGGGATAAGGCACCCCACCGGGGCCGGGAACTGGTGTCCAAGCTGCGCCGGCACATTCACCGCCAGTTGTTCGAGGTGGTCATCCAGGCAGCCATCGGCTCCAAGATCGTTGCCAGGGAAACCGTGAGCGCCATGCGCAAGAACGTGACGGCCAAATGCTACGGAGGGGACATCACCCGCAAACGCAAGCTGCTGGAGAAGCAAAAGGCAGGCAAGAAGCGCATGAAGCAGATCGGTACCGTGGAGGTGCCCCAGGAAGCGTTCATGGCGGTGTTGCGTCTGGGAGAATAGACGGGCATGAAATGGAGTAGATGAACATGATCAAAACGCTATTCAAGCTGTTGGTTTTGCTGGTGATCGTGGCGGGGGGATATGCCGCGGTGCAGATTTTCTGGGAGCGGCCCTATGGCAACACAGCCGCCGTGCAGATCGCCCGTCCCGCACAGACGGTGTACGCCCTGCTCACCGACACAAAACTATTGGAGCAATGGGTGCAGGGCCTGGATCAGGCCGTGCCCCTCACCCAGGGTGGCTTGCAGGTAGGGGCGCGGCGCCGGGAATATTTGGTCTTCGACGGCACCCGCTACCGAGTCGACAGCGAGGTGCTGGCTTTTCAGCCCAATCAATCCCTGCGGCTGGCCATCAGTTCGGCCGGATTCAGCGCTGTGGCGGATTACACCCTGGTGCCCACCACGGGCGGAACCATGCTCACCCTGCAGCAGCAGACCCGCTACACCGTGATGATAGGCAAGCTCTTCGCTCAACTGGACAATTTCACCCTGCAGAAAAAGCTGGAGCGGGACCTGCTAAACCTGAAGCAACTGGCCGAGTCGCGCTAGGCGGCACCTCACCCCTTCACCGCTCTCAGCACCTTCTCGAACACGGGCAGCGCGCGCTCGATCACTTCCGGCTGCACGCACAGGGCGATGCGGAAATACCCCGCGCGGCCAAATCCGCTGCCCGGCACCACCAGCAGCCGCTCTTTTTGCGCCGCACGCACGAAGGCCACGTCGTCGGGAATGGGCGAGCGTGGAAAAAGGAAAAACGCACCGCCGGGCCGCACCACCTCGTACCCCATCTCCACCAGGGGAGGCAGCAGCAGATCCCGCAGCTTCTGGTAATAGCCCACGTCCGCCAGTTGGCCTTTCAGCAGGGGCAGGGTGCGCTGCACCAGGGCCGGGGCATTGACGAAGCCCAGCACACGGTTGGCGAGGATCAATGCTTCCATTAATTCTTCGTGACCCTCTATGCCTGGGCTCACCGCCACATAGCCCAGCCGCTCCGCGGCCAGGCCCAGGTCTTTGGAATGGGATGTGATTAGGATTGTGTGGGCATAGAGCGGGGGCAGCCAGGGCACTTGCCGTCCGTCGAATACCAAATCCCGGTAAGGCTCGTCGCTTACAAGGAAAATCGGGCGGCCCTGGCGGCGCGAAGCCTCCTCCAGAATTTCAGCCAGCGCCCGCAACTTCTCCTCCGGGTACACGGCGCCGGTGGGATTGTTGGGGGAATTGATGAGCACCATGCGCGTGCGGGGAGTAATGACCCGCTCCAACGCCTCCAGGTCGATCTGGAACTCCTGATCAGTCTCCGCGCGCACGAGCTTGCCGCCGTGGTTGGCGGCGTAGTAGTCGTACTCCACAAAGTAAGGCGCGAAGGCCACCACTTCATCCCCCGGATTGAGCAGGGCCTTGCACACGATGTTCACGCCCCCCGCCGCCCCGCAGGTCATCACCACCTGTTGTTCGCCGTAGGGCAGGCCGGTGGCAGTACCCAACTGCTCGGCGACGTAGCGCCGCACTTCGGGCAGCCCCGCATTGGGGATATAACGGTGCAGGCCGGGCGGGGGATCGCTCAACAGCTTCCGCAGGGCCTCGTGAAACGCCGGGGGCGGCTCCAGGATGGGATTGCCCAGGGAAAAGTCGAACACGTTCTCCGCGCCCAACTCGGCCTTGAGCCGCGCGCCTTCCTCGAACATGCGCCTGATCCAGGAGGAGCCCTCGATGGATTGGCGCATGGCATCGGAAATTATCTGCGTCATGGCGTCATTCTACTGGTTATCCCGATGCTGCCGGTAACAGCATGAGGAGTGCGAAAATCGCAAAATTTACCTATCCCCCGCCTCGCTACTCAGAGCCGTACATATGGCCGTTGTAGCCAACGTGGATGAACTGCGGCTTTGGGCGGTGGGAACGCTGCGAGTCTCGCGTTCCTTCCCCTCTCCCGCTGGAAAGGGGTCGGGGGGTGAGGTCGAACGCAAATTTGCACAATTACAAAAGCCCGTGAAAGTTTTATAGGGTTCTGCTGGAAATGCCAATAAACAGGAGCCTTGTTCGATTGCAATAGCGTTTAATTACCCCGCTTTTTCCCACCGTGCCGCCTCGGGCCGCCGTGCCAGCCTTGTTGAATCTATCCGGCGGCCAGGCGCTCGCGCAGCAGCCCGATCCGGTCGTGGCCCCAGAATAACTCCCCTTCCACCAGGAAGGTGGGCACGCCAAACACGCCCAGGGCATCCGCTTCTGCCACGATGCGCGCCTGCTCCTCCCTGCCCTCCCCTTCCACGTATTCCGCAAAGCCCGCCGTGTTCACCCCTGCCTCTTTCATCACGGCGCTGACGGCCGCAATGTCCTCGATGTCCAACTCCCGCTGGAAAAAGCGCTCGAACAGCAAATCGTGATAGGGCCGCAGGACCTCCTGGCGCAGGCAGTGCAGCATGCCGCAGTGGGCCACGGTGGAATCGTAGATTTTCTTCGGCCCGCGGATGGTCAGCCCCCGCTTGTTGGCCCAGCGCCGGGCATCCATGTACAGATAGCGTACTTTGCGCCATTCCCGCTGCGAGCGCTCCTCCACCCCGCCCCGGTAAGAGGCGATGTCCAGGTTGTAGGGCAGCCAGTTGATGGCGATGCCCAGCTCCCTCTCCAATTCGAATGCGGGGTCCTTCGCCAGATAGGAGTAGGGGCTCTTGTAATCGAAATAGAGCGTGATTTCCGGAGTGGCCATGCTGCGGCTCCATCTGCGGACAGTTAATTCAGCAGGGGAAGCAACGCGAGGCTCGCAGCATTGCAGCCCCCCCGCACCCCCATATTGGAGGATATGCGGGCGCATCCAAGCCATAAACCATATCGCTGGGGAAGTCACACGGCGAGCGCCGCGCAAGGAAAGTCTGGGATCAGCTAGGAGGTGGCTCCACCCAGCGTCCATGCTCTTTGATGAGGGCCACCAGCCGCTCCACGGCCTCGGCGCTGGGTACGCCGCGCTCCACGCATTGCTGGCCCTTGTAGAGGTTGACCTTGCCCGGTGCTCCGCCCACGTAGCCGAAATCCGCGTCGGCCATCTCGCCGGGGCCGTTGACGATGCAGCCCATCACACCGATCCTGAGGCCGGTCAGGTGCGCTGTATGGGCCTTGATGCGCTCGGTGGTTTCCTGCAGGTCGAACAGGGTGCGCCCGCAGGAGGGGCAGGAGATGTACTCGGTTTTGTAGATGCGCAGGCGCGCCGCCTGCAGCAGGTTGCGGCAGTATTCACTCCCGTGGGCCGCGGGGGATGCCTCCGGACAGACCAGGGCGTCCAGCAGGCCGTCGGCGGCCAGGCTGCCGATCTCCGCGGCAAGCCCCAGGGGCGCTTCCCCGTCCGCGATGGTAGGCACGAGCACCCCCAGGGGCCAGTCCAACCCTTGTGCCGCAAGCAGCCCCGCCAGCCGCCGCACTGGATACAGCAACCGCTCGCCCGCCACCAGCAGCAGCGCCCCGCCTGCAAATTCCGCGCTCCGCCCCAGCAGGGCGGCCACCTCCGCGCCATCCACCTCTTCGGCGGAAATTTGCACCATGGGCGCGGCGCCACCCGGCGCGCAGTTCCCCACAAACACCAACTGACCGGAGCGGGACGGGACCTCTCCATCCTGGTTTGGTGCGGGGGACAGCAGTTCCCCGTCGAAGTCCTGGACATCGTCCAGTTTCAGCTTGTATCCCGCCGCATCTCCCTGCGTGTTGAGGGCCAGGAAGGCCACCGGCGCTCCGGCGCCTACCTGTATGCCCGCGGCGTCCATGGCGCGGCTGGGGCGGCGGGCAAAATCCAGGGTCGCGGCAAAGGCCGCCTCGGGCCAAGCCGGACCCTCCTTGAGCGCTTCCAGGGCTGCCACCAACTCCCGCGCGGCCGGGATTTCGCTGGCCGCCGGTTCGGTGAGGGAGACGCGGATGGTGTCTCCCATACCGTCACAGAGCAGGGCGCCGATGCCCACCGCGGATTTGAGCCGTCCGTCCATGCCATCCCCAGCCTCGGTTACCCCCAGGTGCAGGGGATAGTCCATGCCTTCGGCGGCCATGCGCAGCACCAGCAGGCGGTAGGCCTGGATCACCACCAGGGGGTTGGAGGATTTCATGGAGACGATCGTTTGGTGATAATCGTGGCGGGCCAGCACCCGCAGGTACTCCATGGCCGATTCCACCATGCCCTGCGGGTTGTCCCCGTAGCGGTTCATGATGCGGTCGCTGAGGGAACCGTGGTTGACGCCGATGCGCAGAGAGCGCCCATGATCCTTGAGCGCTTGGATCAACGGCAGCAGCGCTTCCTCGATGCGCTCCAATTCGGCCTGGTACTGGGCCTCGGAATACTCCCGCACCTGGAATTTTTTCTGATCCACGTAATTGCCCGGGTTGATGCGCACCTTTTCCACGTGAGGCACGCAGCCCAGGGCCAAGCGGGGGTTGAAGTGAATATCGGCCACCAGGGGTACGTCCAGCTGTTCCCGGCGCATGCCCGCGCGGATGGCGGGCAGGGCTTCCAGGTCTTTCTGGGTGGGCACGGTAAGGCGCACAATTTCGCAGCCCGCCTCCACCAGCCCGCGCGTCTCCGCCAGCACCCCATCCACGTCCCAGGTGTTGCAGGTGAGCATGGACTGGATACGGATCGGCGCGTCTCCGCCCACGCCTACCTCCCCCACGGCCACCTGACGGGTGGGGCGGCGCCGGTAGGCAAGCTGGGTGTGGAAATGGGTGATCATGGCTGGATGTTGGTTGCGCTTACTTTGCATGCACGGGCAAGGACGCCCGCGCCACCACAATTTTTCTCATTAGGGCGAGCCTCCGTGCCCGCTTTGCTCAAGGGAGCAGGGAAATAGTTCAATCCGAAAGCTTCTTGCTCATGAAAACCCGCGCAAAGCCGTCCTGCTGATGCCGTTCAGTCTCGCGGTATCCTATCCGTGCATACAGCCGGATATTTTCCACCATGGACTCGTGGGTGTACAGGCGCGTTTCGGAAAATCCCTGCCGCAGCGCCTCGTTTTCCGCGAATTTCATCAATCGCCGTCCCAGCCCATGACCTTGCAAGGCGGAGTTAACCGCCACGTTCTCGATCAACAGATGATCGGGCTGCGGAACAAGCTCCAGCACTCCGGCCATTTCTCCGGCGTCCTCCACCACCCAAATCTGATGCTCCCGCACGGCCTTGGCGTAATCCACTGTCATGGGCTTTGGCTCCTTGCCCATGCGGATCACATACTTTGCGTAGGCCCCGCGCACCAGGGAGGTAATCGCTGTCACGTCGGAGGCTAGCGCCGGCCGCGGCTCGTTCTGCGCCATCGCCAACTCCCTCTGGACTGTCCGCCGTTCCCCGGCTTGTCTTGCCCGGTGCGAGCCAGTAGGGTAGCCTGATTCTTTACGCACCGCCACCCTTTCGCCTTCCGCCAAGGAGCAACACAGCCATGACAGAAACTTCCAATGCGGGGCAGTTGGAGACCCTCCTATCCGCCCAGGTGGGTGGCCCCATGTCTTCCGCGGGTGGCGCGGTGGCGCCGATCCTGGAGAAGGCCCTGACTGGTGGGGAAGTGAGTGTGGAGGAAGGCGCGCGGCTCTTCGATGCCAGCGGCGCGGAGCTGGGCCCGTTGCTGGCCACGGCGGACCGGCTGCGCGGGGAGGTGGTGGGCGAGGCTGTGACCTACGTGGTCAACCGCAACATCAACTTCACCAATGTCTGCGTTCAGCACTGCGGCTTCTGCGCCTTCAGCAGGGGCCACGTGGCGGACGAGGGTTACTACCTGCCCGTGGAGGAGGTGCTGCGCCGGGCCCGCGAGGCCGCAGAACTGGGCGCGACGGAAGTCTGTGTGCAGGCAGGGCTCGCGCCGGGCATGGAGGGCTGGCACTACGTGGAGTTGTGCCGCGCCATCAAGGAGGCCCTGCCCGGGATGCATATCCACGGCTTCTCGCCGGAGGAGGTGAAGTACGGCAGCCGGCTGGCCGGAGTGAGCTTCGCCGAGTACCTGGCCGCGTTGCAGGAGGCCGGCCTGGGCACCCTGCCGGGCACTGCGGCGGAGGTGCTGTTGCAGCCGGTGCGGGATCTGATCTCGCCAGGCCGCATCACTGTCGAGGAATGGGTGCAAGTGATCAAAGCGGCTCATGGTCTGGGCATCCGCAGCAGTTCCACCATGATGTACGGCCACGTGGAAAGCTCCCGCGACAAAGCGGAGCATCTGGCCCTGCTGCGCAGGATCCAGCAGGAAACCGGAGGATTTACCGAGTTCGTGCCCCTGGGATTCATCTGGGAGGAAGCGCCCATGGCCCGCAAGCGTACGCCAGAGGGCTTGCGCCACGGCCCCAGCGGTATCGAAACCCTGAAGATGTACGCCGTCTCGCGCATTATGCTGCACGGCTGGATTCCCAATATCCAGGTCTCCTGGGTCAAGGAAGGGCCCAAGCTGGCCCAGGTGGGTCTGCTGGCCGGGGCCAACGATCTGGGGGGCACCCTCATCAACGAGAGCATATCCACCGCCGCCGGCGCCCAGCACGGGCAGTTGCAGACCCCGGCTTCCTTGCGCGCCCTGGCCCGGGAGATGGGGCGCACGCCCGTGGAGCGCGGCACCACCTATGAGCATCTGCGCAGCTTCGCCGATCCGGCGGAAGACCCCCTCGATCCCCTGGACCAGGTGGAGGACACAACCCAGTTCGGCAGCTACCACGACCTGATCAAGCAGAGCGAGCATCGCTTCAAGGCGCACTACAAAAAGGGCGCGCATTCGGGCTGAAGCCGCGCCGCGGCCAAGGGGAAATCGCGGATGTCCGACAACGGAAAAGACGCGCCCGGCGTTATCGCTCCGCCGCCGTTGATTCTGCTCGGCTTTCTGCTTGTGGGGTTCCTGATCGACTATTTCTGGCCCCTGAACCTCCTGCCGGACAATGTTCAATTTCCCGCCGGTGGCGCGCTGATCGCGGCTGGGGTGATGGGAATTGTGCTTGCGGTGCGTGAAATGCTCAGGGCCGGCACCAACATCCCGACGCACCGGCCCAGCACGGCCATCGTCCATAGCGGCCCCTATAAATACAGCCGCAACCCGATCTATCTCTCCGCCGCCATCGCCTATGTGGGCATCGCCATCATGGCCGACAACGTGTGGCTGCTGCTGCTGCTGAAACCCTTGCTGGTGACCCTCAGCTTCGGCGTGATAGACCGGGAGGAAAAATACCTGGAGGGAAAGTTCGGGGAGGACTACAGGAACTACAAGGCCGCCGTGCGGCGCTGGATATGAGGGCGGTGGGGAGCCGTGGATTTGGATTATCCCATCGGCAAAGCAATCATCTCAAAAGTTGGGAACAAGAAGGGAGCAGCATGAAATACGGATTTTCTTTGATTATGCGTGGGACGGAAGCCACGCGGGATGCATTTGAGCAGATCGCCGTGAAGGCGGAGGAATGGGGGCTGGATTCTCTGTGGACCAGCGACCACCTGGTGATTCCCGAGCGCAAGGTCTCCAAATATCCTGGGCGGGCCAGCGGCGAATTTCCCCCCAACTGGCTGGAGGCGTACTGGGAGCCTTTCACGGCCTTGAGCTACGTGGCCGCCCTCACCAAGAAGATCACCTTGGGCACCTCGGTGCTGATCCTGCCCATGCGCAACCCCATCGAGATCGCGCGGATGGTGGCCGACCTGGATCAACTGGCCTCCGGGCGCTTCGTGTTCGGCGTGGGGGTGGGCTGGTTCCAGGAAGAATTCGACGCGCTGAACTGGCCCTTCCGCCAGCGCGGGGCGCGCACCAACGAGGGCCTGGAAATCTGCAAGGCCCTGTGGACCCAGGAGCGGCCCAGCTTCAAGGGCAAGTTCTACCAGTTCGAGAACGTGTACTTCGGCCCAAAGCCGGTCAGCAAGCCCCACCCGCCCATTTGGGTCGGCGGGCGCAGCGAGGCGGCCTTCAAACGCGTGGCGCGCTACGCGGATGCCTGGCATCCCAACCGCCCCAGCTTCGAGTCCCTGGAACAGGACCTGGCACAACTGAAGGTGCATCTGGAAGCGGCAGGGCGCAAGCTGGAAGACATCGACATCGGCGTGAAGACCATGCTCACCTTCCAGGATGGTCCGCCCGGCGAAGGGCAAGTGCCCACGGAGGGCCGGCCCGAGGATATTATCAGTGCCATCAAGCGCTACCAGGAATTGGGCGCCACCCAATTTACCTTCGACTACACACCCGAATCCCTGCAGCAGGGGCTCCATACCATGGAGCGCTTCGTCAACGAAGTGCGGCCAAAGCTGTAGGGCGCGCGGGGGTTGGATAATTTATTTGCAGGTGGATTGAAGCAGGGCCGGCGGCTCCGCACGCTCAGCGGCGGGTGCCACGGACAAACTTGTTTGTCCGTGGCGCAAGAGCCACCCGTTTCCGAATACAGGAACAAGCGAACTTGTCCGTGGCAATCTCGAAATATGAGGCGAGAGCAGGGGGATTGAAAGGAGGCGGATATGTTTTGTGAAGGCGGGTGCTCATGTGGCGAGCTGCGCTATGGGCTGAAGACCAAGCCGGTATTCGTGCACGCCTGCCACTGCAGGCTCTGTCAGCGCCTGACGGGCGGGGCGTTCGTGATGAATGCAATTATCGAAAAAGACGCGGTGGAACTGCTTTCCGGCACTCCAGTCTCGCACCGGCTGCAGGGAGGCAGCGGGAGCGATCACGACGTTTATTTCTGCCGGAATTGCGGCACTTATGTGTGGAGCGAATATCATCGCTTTCCGGGGAGCGCCTGGTTCATCCGGGTGGGCACTCTGGACAACCCGGATTTACTCGCTCCGGACGTGCATATCTTCACCCGCAGCAAACACCCGGCGGTGCAACTGCCCACGGATGTGCCCGCCTTCGACATCTCTTATGACCGCGAGCAGTTGTGGCCCGCGGAGAGTCTGGCCCGGCTGAAAGCGATGAAACGCGCGGGCTAGCGTAGTGTCAAGAGGAAGCAAGACAACTATTTAATAGATAGGCAACGCTGCAAGTCTCGCGTTGCTTCCCCTAAGCCCCCATTTCTGGCGGCAGGTTCCCTGGGCGGAAACGGGCGGGTGCCCTATCCTCCCTTTGCGGGTTGCCCTGCGCGGGCGAAGTGGGTTTCGGTGGACTTGCGGAGCCGCTCCATGTTGACCCCGCGCCGCTCGGCGGCGGGCCGCAGGGCTTGGAACGCCGCCGCCGGGTTGCCCTCCTGCCTTAAAGATTTGTAGGTGTCGCGGTAGCGGCGCAGTCCCAGGGCTTGGCAGAGCAGGGTGGCGTAATGGATCACCTCCAGACCATGGCCGGCCTCCCAATCACAGAAGGACCGATAACAGCCGTGGTAGGCGGTCACCATCGCGTCCAGCCCCTGCCCGCGCGCGGTCTCGAACATCCCGCCTACGATCTCCCGATAGCGCGCTTCCCCCAATGCCGCGGCCACCGCCGGCGTGCACATGCGCCCCAGCTCCCGCGGCGGTGGGAGCACGGTCACTTCCAGGCCGGGTATTGCCTCCAACAGTGTCCTGGTCACCTCCCTGTCCTGGTCCTGTTGCAGAGTGCTGGTGTGGGCATGCAGGGCCACACGGCGCTCGATGCGGTGGACGAATTTCATGCGGCCCAGATTTTCGGCCAGGTACTCGGACAGGGGGCGGTAGGGCACACCGAGTGCCTCGCGTTGCGGCCCGGCCTGGTCCATTCTGAGTTGGCAGCTGGGGCAGAAGGTGAGCACTTGCGAGGGCGTAAAGGCGGCCAGCTTCCCAAGGCTGTGGCGGCGCAGCTTGTCCCCGGTCTCCCCGGCGCCGTTGTTCTCGTGGATGATCCCACAACAATTTGCGGGGCCGCCCACCGCCGTGAAATCCACACCCAGATAGCGCAGAATTTCCACCACCGACTCCGCCAGGTTCACCGTCCGCAGCACATTGCAGCCCAGGTAAAGAACCAGGTCGTGGTGTTCCGGATCACGGGGCACGGCCATCGTCCAGGGCCGTTGTTCATTCTCCCGTGCCGCATCCGCCAGGGGAGCGATCTCGCCAAAGTATTTCTGGAAGTCGAATTTTGCCACCACCCCTCCTGAAACCTTTCGCGCCGGGATTGGGTGAAATGAAAACCGCGCACGCTCCACGCCGGAATTTCGGAATAATATATATACACCCTCCCCATATTTATCTCATCTGTTGAATTACCGCTGAACGATACGCAATCCGGCAGGGGCAGGGCGCCCGCCGCTCCCGGTGCGGGATGGATCGGGAGCGGGCGGTCCGCCATTTACGTTTGCCGGGTGAAACGCTAAGCTTGCCGAAAAAAGGGCCGATTCCCATTGCTTCACACAATTACCGGTGGAACGTAATGAGCCAAAACGATCTTCCTCTTTCCCGATTCAAGGTGCTTGACCTGACCCGCGTACGCGCCGGGCCGACCTGTGTACGCCTGCTGGCGGATTGGGGCGCGGACGTGATCAAGATTGAGGCCCCGCCCACGGGGAAGGAGGCCATGGGTGGGCCGCGCCACGGCCCCGACTTCCAGAACCTGCACCGCAACAAGCGCAGCCTGACCCTGGACCTGAAACAGGATGCGGGCAAGGACATCTTCATGCGGCTGGTAAAGGAGGCGGACGTGGTGGTGGAAAATTACCGCCCGGACGTGAAGTTTCGCCTGGGAGTGGACTACGAGTCCCTGCGCGCGGTCAATTCGCGCATCGTATTGGGCAGTATTTCCGGCTTTGGCCAGGACGGCCCTTACCGGGACCGCCCCGGCTTCGATCAGATTGCCCAGGGGATGGGGGGCGTAATGTCCATCACCGGGCTGCCGGGCCAAGGCCCGGTGCGTGCGGGCATTCCCGTGGCAGACCTGTGCGCCGGACACTTCTGCGCCCAGGGCATCCTGGTGGCGCTGCTGGAACGGGAAGTTTCCGGCGAGGGACAGTGGGTGCAAAGCTCCCTGCTGGAGGCGATGATCGCCATGCTGGATTTCCAGGGGGCGCGCTGGCTGATCGGCCATGAAGTACCCCCCCAGGCGGGCAACAATCACCCCACCAGCATCCCTACGGGAGTCTTCAAGGTGGCCGACGGCCATATCAACATCGCTGCCGCGGGCCAGGAAATCTGGGAGCGCCTCTGCAAGGTCATCGGGGCCGGGAAAATGCTGGAGGACACGCGTTACGCCAGCGGTGGGGAGCGCTCTAAAAACCGCGACGCCCTCAATGCGGAGCTGGAGCCCTACCTTGCGCATAAGACCAGCGCGGAATGGATCGAAATTCTCAACGAGGCCGGCGTGCCCTGTGGCCCGATCTACGCCATTGACGAGGTGTTCGAGGATCCCCATGTGAAGCATCTGGGGATTGCCAGAAATGTCCAACACGCCACCCTGGGCGGCATGTCCGTGATTGGCCAGGCGGTCTCCCTGTCGCGCACCCCGAGCCAAATGCGCTCCGCCTCCCCGGAGCAGGGAGAGCATAACGAGGCCATTCTGGGCGAGCTGGGATTTAACCCAGAGGAAATCGCCGGCCTGAAAGAGCAAAAGGTGATCTGAGGCCCGTCGAACCGGGTCAGACCCCTGCGCATTCTGTATCGCCAAGGAAAGGAGTCGATGGATTCACCGATCAAAGGAAAAGCTGGTGATTGGTTCAATGGGTGCTATGGACAGGCATGAAGCCGCGGGAACTGGAAAAGGTGATTCGGGAGGCGGGATGGCAGCACATGCCAGGCCATGGTGAAGGTAGCCATAGGGTCTACAAACATCCCGAGAAACCCGGATTGGTAATCGTCCCGTGGCATCCAAGAGACCTATCACCAGGAGCAGTGGCCGAAGCGCTAAAGCGGGCCGGCCTCAAGTAAGAAAAGGGAAGGTGATGGAATACGCGATGCTAATCGAAAAAGAAAAAACCGGAGGGTATACCGCCACGTTTCCCGATTTGCCAGGGTGTGTAACTCAGGGCGAGACCATGGGCGAACTGATTTACATGGCGGAAGACGCCATTGAGACCTATCTGAGCGGTCTGAAGGAGTTGGGCGAGCCGATTCCAAAGCCCAAGTATAGGGCCGCCATGGTAGAGGCGCGGCCACCCAAGAAGAAAGTTGGATGACCCTAGCCGATCACGGAAGGACTCCATGGGAGTTTTTGAGACAGGGAAATCGATTGTCGAGGCTGTGAAGAAGTTTAAGGACCCCGAGCTGGTTAATCAAATGCTGGAGTATCAGGGCCAGGTGCTTGAGCTTGAGAACGAGAAGCGTATCCACCTAAATCGGATCAGGGAACTCGAACAGGCGCTGGAGACCAAGGGAAAGCTGACCTACGATCCCCCACTTTACTTCCTGGAGGATGATCCAACGCCATTCTGCCCGCGCTGTTGGGAGGGTGATCAAAAACTGATTCACATCTTGTAATTCGCTGGAAAAGGAGAAGGACGCTTTATATGCCCGGTTTGTAATTTGGATAGGGTTGCAAGAA
>JAPUIH010000362.1 GCA_027297205.1 SAR324 cluster bacterium
CCCCCACCCAGGTCATCGCATCGGGCACTTCAGCGAAAAACAAAAACCCCCACAGGCTGCCCCAGATCAGTTTCAGGAAATCCAGGGGCAGCACCACCGTCGCATCGGCCAGGCGGAAACTCTGGTTGAGGGCGATATGCGCCGCCGTGCCCAGGATCGCGATACCCACCAGCCAGCCGAATTGCTCCGCCGTGGGCCATTGCCAAACCGGCACGGCGAAGATGAACGACAAGGGCGTGAGAATCAACGCCATATAGAAAATGGTCGTGGCCGTGGATTCCGTGCGAGAGAGCAATTTGATCGTCACCAGGGTGGCGCCCCAGAACAGGGACGATACCAGGAGCAGCAACGGACCGGTGGATAGCGGCACGATGCCGGGGCGGATAATGATCAACGTACCCAGGATTCCCAGGGCCAATACGGCCAGACGCCGGGGCGGCAGCCGCTCGCCCAGCAGCAGCACCGCCAGCAGGGTGGCAAAAAGCGGCGAGGTGAACCCCAGCGCATTGACCTGGGCCAGGGGCGTGATGAGCAGACCCGAAAAGAAGGTCAGCATGCTCAGCACCTGCAACAGATTGCGCAGCCCGTGCAGGGCGATGCGCCGCGTGTGCAGCAGACCCACGCCGCGCCTGCCGAACCAGCCCAGCAGCATGACCAGGCCAATGACGTTGCGGACGAATACGATTTCGAAAACGTGCAGATCGCCCGGCAGCAGGCGTACTCCGACGTGCATGCCGGTCAGGCAGAGGCCGGAGAATCCGATCAGGGCCATGGCCAGGGCGTTGCTGGAAGCGCGGGCCGGCTCATTGGGCGGCTTGGCCCCAAAGCGTAGGAAGCGTTTCAAGTTCGCCCCGAAAAATCGCATGCCGCCGGACTCGTCATTCAGGCCAGCCTGGTGTGGGTTGGCGGCCTGAGAAAATCCAGATCGCAGCCCAGGTGTGCCTGCTGCACCTGTTCCAGATGCAAACGCAGGTAGCCGCGGGCGGTGGCGTCTTCCGGTTTACTCCACGCCTGGCACCGCGTCTCCAGGGTGGCCTCGTCCACCAGCAGTTCCAGCCGCCGTTCCGGCACATTCAGCTCGATCATGTCCCCGCTATGCACTAGCGCCAGATTGCCTCCCAGGGCCGCTTCCGGCGAAATGTGCAGCACGATGGTTCCGAAAGCCGTGCCGCTCATGCGGGCGTCGGAAATGCGCACCATGTCCTTCACCCCCTCCCGCGCCAGTTTCTTGGGAATGGGGATGGAACCGGATTCCGGCATGCCCGGCGCACCGATCGGCCCCGCATTGCGCAGCACCAGGATATCCTCCGCCCGCACGTCCAGATCGTCCGCGTCGATGCGTAGGGCCAGGTCTTCCAGATTATCGAACACCACCGCCCGCGCCTTGTGGCTCATCAAATCCGGCGAAGCGGCGGAGCGCTTCAGCACTGCACCGTCGGGACAGAGATTCCCCCGCAGCACCACCAGTCCACCCTTTTCCTGCAAGGGCGCGCTGGCGGGCAGGATCACATTCTGCCAGGCGGGATGGGTGAATTCCTCTTGCAGGCGCTCGCCCAGGGTTTGCCCGGTCACCGTGAGGCAGTCCAGATGCAGCTTGTCCTTGAGGGCATGCAGCACCACCCGCATTCCGCCCGCCTTGTGAAAATCCTCCATATAATGCTCGCCGGAGGGCAGGAGGTTGACGATCATGGGCGTATCCTCGCTCAAGCGGTCGAAGATGCCCTGCTCGATTTCAATGCCCAGCCGGCCCGCCATGGCCGTCAGATGCACCACGCCGTTGGTGGAGCCGCCTATGGCCAGCAGCACCCGGATGGCGTTCTCGAAAGCCTGGGGTGTCATGATGCGCTCCGGTGCGATTTCCTTTTCCGCCAGGGCGACCGCCGCCCGCCCGGTTTCCACTCCACAGCGCAGGCGGTCGGAAAAGGCCGCCGGCGCCGAAGCGCCACCGGGCACCATCATCCCCAGCGCCTCGATCATGCAGGCCATGGTGGAGGCCGTGCCCATCACCATGCAGGTGCCCGCGGTGGGCATGAGTTGTCCCTGCACGCCGTCCAGCTCCCGTTCATCGATGCGCCCGCCGCGATATTCCCCCCACAGGCGGCGGCAGTCCGTGCAGGCGCCCAGGCGCTGTCCCTCGAAATCTCCGGTCAACATGGGTCCCGCCGCCAGGTAAATCGCGGGCACCCCCGCGCTGGCCGCGCCCATCAGTTGCGCCGGAGGGGTCTTGTCGCAACCGCCCATCAGCACCACGGCGTCCAGGGGATGAGCACGGATCATCTCCTCCGTATCCATCGCCATCAGGTTGCGGAATAGCATGCTGGTGGGATTGAGGAAGGTTTCACCCAGGGAAATGGTGGGCAACTCCACCGGCAGGCCTCCGGCCTGGGTAACGCCCCGCCGCACCGCGGGGGCCAATTCCTTGAAGCCCCGGTGGCAGGGATTCAAATCCGAGTAGGTGTTGAATATACCGATTATGGGCTTGGCCAGATCCTGCTCGTCATAGCCCATCTGGCGCATGAACGCCCCGCGCAGAAAGCGTGAAAAGCCCGCATCCCCGTAGTTGGTGAGCCCCCTCTCTATTCCCTTTGCCGCCATTCCGCCTCGCTCCTGATCGCTGTAGGTTGACCTCACGCTGTCCCGGGCGGCCTTCTCCGATTCGGCCCGGAATAGAAGCAGTCTTAAAATTCGGACAGGCCGCGTACTTCGAGACGATCGCTTTGCGATCTCCTCAGCAACACGGCCACCAGAGCCCGATTCCCTGAGGAAGGTCCCGAAGGAACCTGTCTCGCCTGTCCTGAGCGAAGCCGAAGGGAAGGGTCGGGCTCACGATATTTTTCGATTTTTGAATCCGCTTGTAGCAAAGCATGACAACTGCCGCATGGGAAGTCAGCAAAATATCCGGATTGTGCGGAGTGATTTAGAGCATGCCTGCCCTTGCCATACTGGTCAAATTTGCCCGCCCGCAGTAAGAAGGCTCAGTAAGAATGCTCAATGGGCATGTCCCGCAGGCAATTACCCGCAGGCA
>JAPUIH010000363.1 GCA_027297205.1 SAR324 cluster bacterium
GATCGCCGTGGCGCGCATCCTCATTCCCGGCGCCATGGTGCGCCTGAGCGCGGGGCGGCTCGGCCTGAGCATGGAAGCCCAGGCACTGGCTTTCCTGGCCGGAGCCAACTCCATCTTTACCGGGGAGAAACTGCTCACCACTCCCAATCCAGAGTGGCAAAGCGACAGCGCCCTGCTCTCCGCCCTGGGCATGCAGGGCCGCCCGCCGCACAAGGCCCTGGCCGCCGAAACGGGAGATTAAAGGTGATTTGTTGGTTGGAACCGCCGATCCACGCAATTATTTGGTGAACAGAAATTCAGATCAGTGTTGATCTGCGTGCATCCGCGGTTTCCGACTCATGGAATAATGGTTCTGATGCGGAAAACGGGAACGTAGCAACTTGCTGCTACTCCGCGCCGCGCGGTGTGAGGTCGCCCCAACTGCGCAGGGACAAGATCCTCATGCGGATTATGGGCCGCTGCGCCAGGTTCATCTCCCGGTACTGGGGATACTTGGCGCGCAGCAGGGCCAACGCCTCGCCATGGGCATTGCCCGGGGTGAGCAGTTCCGCCTCCCCCCGCAGCAGCACCCAACCCAGGCGCCGCCAATCCTCCTCGTAGTGATCCACCACCACGGCTAGGCGCGGCTGGGCCAGCAGGTCGCGCACCCGCCTGAGGGCCATGGGCGCGGCACGCTTGGGTTTCTCGTCGATTACGGAATACAGATACCGCCCTTTCACCTGGAAGCAGATGGGCAGCACGGTGGGCGCGCCGCTTTCGTCCACGGTGGCCATGTGCGCCACCCGCGCCGCTTTCAGGAAGCGCCGCGCTGCGGGGGAAATGAGGGGCATGGGGGGATCAGGGAATGCCGCGCGGTTTGGGACCGCCCGTGGCCCAGTCCAGCAACTGCACGGTATGCACGACGGGAATGGGCAAATAGGCGGCGATCTGTTCCATGCAGCCGATATTGCCCATGGCCACCACCTGAGGCTCCACGGAGGCCACCGCCTCGGCCTTCATGCGGCCCAATTCTCCCGCCGTGCCGGGCTTGAGCAGGTTGTAGGTGCCGGCGCTGCCGCAACAGAGATGGCCGTCGGGAATTTCCAACACCTCAAAGCCGGCAACCTTGAGCAGGGCGCGGGGCTCGGCGCGAACTTTTTGGCCGTGCTGCAGGGAGCAGGCGTCGTGATAGGCCACCCGCATGCCGGAAGTGGAGGCCGCGGCGCGGCTGCCCAGGCCGAGCTGGCTTACGACCTCGGAGACGTCCCTGGTGATGGAGCTCACCCGGGCCGCCTTCTCCGCATATGCGGGATCGTTTCGGAAAATATGGCCGTAGTCCTTTACCACCACCCCACAGCCGGAGGTGTTGATTACGATATGGTCCAGGCCGCCGTTTTCCATTTCCGCGTGCCAGCGGTCAATGTTCTGTTTCATGGCGGGCAGGCTGTCTTCATGATTGCCCATGTGGTAGACCAGCGCCCCGCAGCAGCCCAGCCCCGCGGGCAGCACGACCTCGCAGCCCAGCCTGGCCAGCAGGCGCAGCGTGGCGTCGTTAATGGCCGGGCCCATCACTTTTTGGGCGCAACCGGTGAGCAGGGAGACCCGCGCCCGGCGCTCGCCCTCGGCCTCCCGCACCCCCGGCCGGTCCAGCCGGGAGGGCCTGGGAATGCGGTAGGGAATGCGTGCCAGCATTTCCCGCTGCATGCTGGGCATCAGAAACGCGAAAGGTTTTGCCATTTGTCCCAGCCGCAGAGCCGTGCGGAACAATTTGGGATTGGGCAGCAGTTTTGCCAGCAGCTTACGTTGCATGCGCCCGCTAAAGCTGCGCTCGTGCTGTTCCTCAATGCGGCTGCGCGCCGAGTCGATCAGGTGCGAGTAGCGCACGCCGCTGGGGCAGGTGGTCTCGCAGGCCAGGCAGGACAGGCAGTTGTCCAGGTGGTCCACAACGGAGTCCGAGTGGGAAATCTGATCTTCCAGCAGGGCCTTGATGAGGTAGATGCGGCCCCGCGGGCCTTCCATTTCCACCCCGCGCAATTGGTAGGTGGGGCAGGTGGCGTTGCAGAATCCGCAATGCACGCAGGTGCGGAGAATGTCTTCCGCAATCTGTGCGTCGGGGTGGCGGGCCTGCCGTTCGGTGATAGAAGTCTGCATGCTGCCTTTCCGTTCCTCGCTGTTGCCCGGCACCCGCGTATCCGCACCTTGCAGCGCGGCATGTATTCTACTTTAGGGTCTCGTCCCCGCGCCATGGAATTGTCCGCGCCGTGCCACAAGCACACCGCGCTAGCCGCCGGACGCGGGGGCCCCGCTAGCCGCCGGGAGTGTGGGCCCGCAACTCTTCCAAAAAGGCCGTCAGGCCGTCCTCGGTGGCGGAAAGCAAGTGATCGAGTGCCATGGTGGCGGGAATCTCCTGCTTGATCCGCCGGTCGATGGAGACGGCCAGTGCGTCATCGCCCCGCACCGGAGACATGGTCACGGGATAACGGCCATACCAGACTTGCCCCACCAGGTTGAGCCGATCGCCCACCACTTGCCCACTGCTTCCATCGCGGAAAGTGACACGGGTCTCCATGGTCAGGGCGCATTCGTACTGGGGCGCTTCACCCTCGCACACATAACCGCCGTTGACGAGCACCAACGCCCGCAATCCCTTGCCCGCCAGGGCCTCCCCTTGACCTGCCCGTACCTGGATCACCGGCCGCCCGCGCATGGATTCCTGCAGGGTGTTGCTGACCGTGGCCGCGATGGCGCGGTATTCCGGCGGGAGCTTCTCCCGCGATTGGAAGCCGTCCTTGACATGGGTGATGATGGTGCCCCCCTGGTAGATGACGAATATGGGGCTGTCGTCCGCCATGCGCAGCCGCAACTGCGCCATGCGGTCCGCGCAGCCGGCCAGCAGCAACGCGGGCAGCAGCCAGGCCAGCAGGTGGGGGCAAAGTCGCGGAAAATTTATCCTGTTCATCATCATGGCAGCCGCCCGGCTTCGTATGCCCGCGCAGGGCCCGGCTTGGTGCGCCCGCGCAGGCCCAGCGCGGAGCGCCCACGCAAGGCAAGGTTCGGCGGATCGGGTCGGGCCCTAAATTCCTTCATACATCCGCCCTGGATTGAGGATTCCGTTAGGGTCAAAGGCCTGCTTTAACTGCACATGTAAATTCCTATTGGTTGGCGCAAGCGGCGGAAAGACCTGGGTTTTGCCGTCCAACTCCTCCGAGGCCCGCACCAGGCGCGCATAGCCTCCTGCCTCCAGGGCGAAGCGATGCACATCGGCCGCCTTGGCGCTGGCGGGCAGGGCGCACCAGATCAGTCCACCGCCCCAGTCGTAAAACCCCCGCAACGGCATCTTGCCGCGCAATATATCCATGATTGCCGCGCTTGACGTGGGGGGCAGGGTGATGCGCCACAGGGATTCCCCATCTTGCAGGGGCAGGGGCTGCAATTCCCGGATGGCCGCCCACACCTCCCGCGACTCCCCTTGTTCCAGAAAGCCGGTCTGCCGTTTGGCCATCTGCGTCACCTGCTCCGAGCGCTGGGCCACGGAAGGGGCGGGCCCTTCGATGCGCAGGAAAGTCATGGACTCGTCGCCGGCCGCCAGCCCCGCCACAGGGGCGGGCATGGTCATCCCCACCGGCAGATGGGCCATCCCGCTCAATTCATAGGGGGAGCGCGCGGCCTCTCTCAGGATGGCCAGGGCCTCGCCGTCGCTCAGCCCGGCCAGCACCACAGTGCGTTCGTTCTCCGCCGCGGGCAGCACCTTGAGCACCAATTCGGTGAGCACGGCCAGGGTACCGAAACTCCCGCACATCAGTTTGCTGAGGTCGTATCCGGTGACGTTCTTCACCACCCGGCCACCCCCCATCACGATATCACCCCGGCCCGTAACGGCTTGAAATCCCAGCAGATGATCCCGCGCCGCCCCGGCCTTGACCCGGCGCGGACCGGAAAGATTGCAGGCGACTGCTCCGCCGATGGTGGCTGCAGCGCCCCAGTGCGGCGGCTCGAAGGCCAGCATCTGCCCGCTTTCCGCGAGCGTGTTTTCAAACTCTGCCAGGGGCGTTCCAGGACGCACCACCGCGATCAACTCGTGGGGCTGATAGTCCACCATGCCCTTCATTCCAGCCAGGGAAAGCACCCGTGGGGCCTCCACGGACCGGCCGTAGAAGCGCTTGCTGCCGCCGCCCATCACCTCCAGGGGCGCCTCGTTGCTCAGGGCGGCCATCACACAGTCTTGCACCTCCTCCGCGTTGGAGGGTTGCAGAATGCTTTTGCTCTCATGCTCCGGTAACTGATTCACCATTTGCCTTGTAATGGGCGCAAGGCCCTATCAAGTTCCGATGCAATTCCGGGTATAGGATGTTTGGCCGCCCAATCACGGAATGCACGGCTTCCCCGCGGCAGCCGCATTGTACGGACCCCGGCCGCCTCCGCCGCCGATTGGGGCGGGGTGGCGGGCTTAGGTTGCGGCAAGCAGGGTCAGAAACGTTCAATGTCGGGAAAGAGCAGCTTGCCGCCGTGCACGTGCATTTTACCCAGTTCCGCGCAGCGGTGCAGGGTGGGAAACATCTTGCCCGGGTTGAGCAGGGAGTCCGCGTCGAAGCTGCATTTGACCCGCTGCATGGCGTCCAGATCGTTCTCGCCGAACTGATAGGACATCAGATCCCGTTTTTCCACTCCCACACCGTGCTCTCCGGTAAGCACACCGCCCACGTCTACGCAGAGTTTGAGGATTTCGGTGCCCATATCCTCCGCCTTTTCCAGCTCTCCGGGCTTGTTGCTGTCGTAAAGCACCAGGGGATGCAAATTGCCATCTCCCGCATGAAAGACATTGGCCACCCGCAGGCCGTACTTATCCGAAAGCCTGCGGATTTCCCCCAGCACCCGCGGCAGGGCGGCGCGGGGAATGGTGCCGTCCATGCAGTAGTAATCGGGGCTGATGCGGCCCATGGCGGGAAAGGCCGCCTTGCGTCCGGCCCACAGCTTCAGCCGTTCCTCTTCGCTGGACGAGACCCGGATTTCCGTGGCTCCCGCCTTGCGCAGCACCTCGCCGGTTTTGCCGAGCAGATATTCCACTTCGCTTTCCGGCCCGTCAAATTCGACCAGCAGAATGGCCTCGGCGCCCACCGGGTATCCGGACTGGGCGTATTCTTCCGTGGCTTCGATAGCCAGCTTGTCCATGATTTCCATGCCCGCCGGCACCATCCCTCCAGCGATGATGTCCGCGACCGCCTGACCCGATCCCTCCACGGAGTCAAACACGGCCAGCATGGCTCGTGCCAGTTCCGGCTTGCGCAGCAGGCGCACGGTGACTTCGGTGACGATGGCCAGCAGACCTTCAGAGCCGGTGAGCACGCCCATCAGGTCGTAGGCCGCGTCGTCCATGCCTTTGCCGCCCACCCGCATCACCTCCCCATCGGCGAGCACCACCTCCAGGCCCAGCAGATTGTTGGTGGTCACGCCGTACTTGAGGCAGTGCACGCCCCCGGAATTTTCCGCCACGTTTCCACCGATGGAGCAGGCGATCTGGCTGGAGGGATCCGGGGCGTAGTAGAAATCCTTGTGGCGCACCGCTTCGCTGATGCGCAGGTTGGTCACTCCGGGCTCCAGCACGGCGCAGCGGTTCTCGTAATCGATTTCCAGGATTTTGTTCATGCGGGCCAGGACGATGGTCACTCCATCGGCCAGGGGCAGCGCGCCTCCGGAAAGCCCGGTGCCCGCCCCCCAGGGCACAACGGGGATCTGCAATTCGTGCAGGATTTTCATGGCGCGGGAAACTTCCCCGGTGGAACCGGGCAGCACCACGGCCATGGGGGTTTGCCGGTAGGCGGAAACCCCGTCGCACTGATAGGCGATCAGGTCCTCCTCGGCATAGAGCACGGTGCCGCTGGGCAACTCGGCGAGCAGGGCTTGTGCGGTCTGTTCCTTCTTGGCCAATCGCTGCGGATCGGGCTTGGGCAATTCCATCATGCCTCGCGGCTAGTTTTGCAATGCGGATCCTTCCCGTTGCCGCTGATCACGGCAGGCGCGGCAACTGCGTTATTGCCGCGATATCCCCTGCAATATAGCGCGCATCGGCCCGCCCTGCCAGTAGCTTCCGTCTAAATGACGCCGCAAGCCCAAGCAATCGAACGGATTGAGACTCCGCAGCCGGCCGCGCATGACCTGGCTGAGGCGGCGGGCGCCGGCCCTGGTCGTACAGCAGCTATGCGAGCTGGTGATTGGCCATTCGTTCCAGCGCCGTGACCAGGGAGGAATGATCCATGTCCGCGCCGCCGTTGGAATTGATCGAGTTGTACAGTTCCTGGGCCAGGGCCGTGCCGGGCAGGGAAATCCCCAATTCCCTGGCGGCGCTCAAGGCGTTGTTAAGGTCCTTCTGCTGGTGCCGGATGCGGAATCCGGGGTCGAAGGTGCGCTTGATCATGCGCTCGCCGTGCACTTCAAGGATGCGGCTCTGGGCGAATCCTCCCAGCAGGGCCTGACGCACGTTCTCCGGATTGGCCCCCGCCTTGGAGGCGAATAGCAGGGCTTCGCTCACCGCCTCGAGGGTGAGGGCGACGATGATCTGGTTGGCCACCTTGGCGGTCTGGCCGTCTCCGTTGCCACCCACCAGATTGATATTCTTGCCCATCAGCTCGAAGTATTCCTTAACCTGGGAGAAAGCCTGCTCCTTCCCGCCCACCATAATGGTCAGGGCCGCTTGCTCCGCTCCGACCTGGCCGCCGGAGACGGGCGCATCGACCATTTCCACGCCTTGCTCCGCCAGCCGCTTCGCGAATTCCTTGGTGGCCACCGGCGAGATGGAACGCATGTCCACCACCATGCTGCCGGATTTCACTCCCTCCGCCACGCCGCCGGCGCCGAATAGCACGGCTTCCACGTCGGGTGTATCGGGCACCATCACGAAGATTACGTCCGATTTTTCCGCCACTTCCTTGCCGCTGCCGCATTTTACGGCACCCTTGCCGACCAACTCATCCACGCCAGCGGGAACGACGTCATGCACATGCACCGTATGACCAGCATCGATGAGATGACCCGCCATGGGCTTGCCCATGATGCCGGTTCCGATAAATCCAAGATTCGCCATGGGTTTACGTCCTTTCTTTATAGGTACATGTAAAAGAAATCAGGCGGTTCCGTGCGGCCACTATGCCCCGTGCAGCCGCTATGCCCGCAAGGGTCCATGGAAAGCGCCTATAAATAGGGTTTGACCCAGCCCAGGCCGTCCTCCGTCCGTCCGGCGGGCTTGTATTCGCATCCGATCCAGCCATCATAGCCCGTCTCGTCGATGAAGCGAAACAGGTTGGAATAGTTGATTTCCCCGGTGCCGGGTTCGTTGCGTCCCGGATTGTCGGCCAGCTGCATATGGGCGATGCGGGGCAGGTTTTCCCGGATGGTATGGGTCAGGTTCCCCTCCATGATTTGCATATGATAGATGTCGTATTGCAGCCAGATATTGGGATGATTGACCTCGTCGAGAACGTCCAGGGTGTCCTGGGTGTGCACGAGATGAAATCCCGGAATGTCCTGATGATTGAGAGGCTCCACCAACAGTTGGATGCCTTCCTTGTGCATGGCCTCGGCGGCGAAGCGCAGGTTTTCCACCAGGGTGGTGCGTACCTGCTGCGCCGGCAGGTCTTCCGGCGTGTTGCCCACCAGGCAGTTCAGCATCTTGCATCCCAAGGCTTTGGCGTATTCGATCCCCTGCCCCACCGCATCCTGAAATTCTCCCACCTGCTCCGGGCGCAGGGCATTGCTGCGCCTGTCTCCGCCTGCCCAGTCCCCCGCAGGCAGGTTGTGCAGCACCTGGTTCAGATTGTGGGCCTGCAAATGTTCCACAAGCACGTTCATTTCGTAGGGATAGGGAAAGAGGTATTCCACGCCCTTGAATCCGTCTCTTGCAGCGGCAGCGAAGCGCTCCAAAAAATCCACTTCGTTGTAGAGCATGGTCAGGTTGGCGTTAAAACGCGGCATCGTACTTCCTTTCCAAAGTCCTGCGGGTGCCCGGCCGCAAGGCATGCAGGGCGGTCAATTTGACCCAACCTGGGGAAAGGGCAGCCAGCCCTGGCGCGGCGGTGGACGAGTTAGATTCGAGTAAAGCCATCCTAGTGGGCCAGCGCGGGCAGTCAACATTTTTTTCGGGCGGTGGGGCGCATAAGGGGGGCGGTCATTAACGGGCCGCCGATGACCGCGGGGGTTTTTCGCAGACCATGCCGGTTGCGCTGGCGATGCCTACCCGTCCCTTGTTGACGGCGCGGCGGTGAAATTGCCAGAGCGCTACGGCGGTGGAAGCCTGGGCTCTTGACGCAGCTGCCCGCGCAGCGAACTGAGGGGATTATCCGGGTAATTATTTGCCGATATCCGCCCAGAAGGAACCCAGTGCCTGATTGAGGCTATTCCGGTGCTCTTCATTGGCGAAGAGCCAAATGCCGAACCACACCAGGACGGTGATGACGATGATCCCCTTAAACGAATAGGCGGCGCCCCGGCGGGCCAGCAGCGCTGCAAGCCACGCCTGGTTGACCATATATATACGTACAAATACGGAGAGGACTTTGAAGGGGATGGCATAGTAGGCGCGCAGCGATTTCCTGATGGCGCCGGGAGAGACTTCATTCATGCGCTGGGGCCGTGACCTCCCCGCCACAGGACGGCAGGGGCATGGGGGCTATTTGGAGGACCGGTTTGAGTTATGGTAATTCCACCTTTCCTTGATCAATTCCACGACGTCGATACTCATTAACACAATCACGATTCCAACGATAACAATGAAGGGAATGGCGCCAATCGACTCCGCCAGACCGATCGTAAAGGAAGCAAATATGACTGCTCCAATCACGGCGCTAATTGACTGATCCATATCTCAACTCACTGTCAGAATAAGGGCAATCGGGGCCCGCTGAAAATCATCGCTGTTCTGTAAGGGTATCACGATTCGTCATGCAACGCATCCACAAGCCAATTGGCGGTTCGAAACAACCTGCCATCATCGTCCCTGGGGCCAACCAATTGTACACCGATAGGCATGTCGGCGGGTCCCTGCAGGAGGGGCATGGTCAGGGCCGGCACCCCGCACAAAGTCCAGATCGTGCAAAATGCAGGGTTGCCGGTGGAGTCCAGGCCAACCGGGGCCTCGCCGGGCGCCG
>JAPUIH010000364.1 GCA_027297205.1 SAR324 cluster bacterium
CTGGTGCGCATGCTTTCCGACCGGCTCCAGGAGGCCAACGTGCGCCTCTACACCTGAGCCACCGCTCTATGAATCGGCCTGGAAGGCTATGCTTCCGCCTGGAAGGCTATGCTTCCGCCTGGAAGGTGTTTTTCAGGGTGCCTATCCCGGAGATTTCAATTTCGCACACATCCCCCGCCTTCATGTCGGGGGAGGCTCCCTCCGTGCCCATCCACAGTATATCTCCCGGATACAGGGTCAGGTAGCGGGTCATGGCGCTGATGAATCGGGCCACGCCGAAGAGCATGTTGTTGGTGGAAAACTCGATGGTGGTTTCCCCGTTCACACGGACGGTGGTGCGCAGAGCGTCCAGGTCAACGTCGGTTTCGATCCACGGTCCCATGGGCTTCCAGGTATCCGTGTTTTTCGCGCGCCACAGGGTGCGGTCGGAAGCCTGCCAGCCGCGCTCGCTCACGTCGTTGCCGATCGTGTAACCGAAGACGCAGGAGAGGGCCTGATCTTCCGACAGGTGTTTGGCTTGCTTGCCGATCACCGCGACCAGTTCCGCCTCGTAGTGCACTTTTTCTCCGGCGTCCCGGGGAATGATGATGGGCTCCTCATGGGCGATCAGCGCGTTTACGGCGCGATACCCCACGTCCGGCTTTTCCGGGAGTCTGGGGTCGGTGCCCGCGGCGGCGGCCACGGAGCGGATATGCTCCTCATAGTTCAGGCCCGCGGCGTAAAAGGTGGGCGGAATGACCGGCGCCAGCAGTTTTACCTCCTCCAGCGCGAAGCGCTTGCCCGTCTTGCCATGCTCACCGAAGGGAGAGCCCGCAACTTCCTCGACCGTGTTGTCATTTACGATGCCGTAGCAGGCGCCGCCCTCCCGTTCAAATCTGATCCAGCGCATGAAGACCTGCAGATTGATGATTTCCGTAAAGTGGTTAAGAGAGTCTTGCTCACAGGTATTGCGGCAGCACCCGTATGCTGTAGCCATGGGCGATGCCGCGCGAGAGTACGGGGTCTTTTATTTCAAAGTCAAATGATTCGCCGTACACCATTCCCATTTTTGATGCCACGGTGCCGGAAAACATCACCAGCCCATCCATGCCCAGCCCGTCGTCCTTGGGCATTGAGCCCACAATAGCGTCCACATCGAGAATGCTGGCCAGGCTGCCTTCCTGGTAGAGCATCCTGTCTCCATCGCGGGTGACCCAGGAGCGCAGTTCAATGCGGTCCCAGTGCGCCTGCAGCTCCTCGAGCGGCCACACCTGCGGGGCAATCACTTTGATGTACATATGCTTGGAGGCCGGGATGGAGAATTTCTCGAAACCACGGTCCGTATGGTCGCTCCCCACGCCAATGCTGGTACGGCCGTCCTGCCTGAACACGACGTATTCCACCTCGCCGGAGGACTCCATGCTGATCACATCTATGGAGTCCGCCACCGCCACCAGATGCGTGGCGAAATTCATATGAATCGGTGTTTTGCTGGGGGCGGGGATGCCTATCTCTTCCAGTTCCTTGATGTGCGCCTGCAGAGCCTGCTCGTCCCGTCCCACCCAGCCCGCGCAGACCAGGCGCTTTACGGTGAAATCCAACTCCGTTTCCCCCTGCAGGGTCGTCAGATTCAGTTTGAGGTTATTCGCGCACACAGATGTCTCCAGGTTGATCTGGCTCCCTGCTTGCGGGGGCCGTGGCTCAAGGGGCCGCACCCGGCTGGGTGAGAAAATCCATCGTCCAGCGCCCAATGCCGATCATGATCAGCAGCGCACCCTCCCAACGGGACAACCGGCCGCCGGTCCACATGAGCATCCAGGTCAGGGCCACCAACGCCGACAGCGCGAGCAGGCTTCCGATCACCGCCGGGGCGACGGTAACCGGTGGCGCGAGCGGCTGCTGCAACACCATGCCCGCCACGCCGACCACACCCAGCATATTAAACAGGTCGCTTCCAATCAGGTTGCCCACCGTCATGTCGAAGCGCCCCTTCCACGCGGCGACAATGGAAACGATGAATTCGGGAGTTGAAGTTCCCGCGGCCACGATCGTTACACCGATTACATAATCGGAGATGTTCAACTGTTTGGCGAACCATACCGCTCCGAGACCCCTGAATCCGTCCGCCACCGGTTCGGCGTGCCCCACCAGCAGGTCGCATCCTTTAACCATCATCGCCAACCCAATGGTAAATACGACACAATCGCGCAATAGCGAGCTGCTCTCCTGCGCGGGGGAAGACGATTCCGGCGCCGCGGCGCCCACGGCACCCGCTGCCTCGGCATCCGGCTTGCGCATCCGGTAGAGGTAAATCAGGTAGGCCACCAGGGCCAGTGCCAGCAGCACCCCTTCCCCCGCCTCCAATCGCAAATTCAAAAGGCGCAACCAGGAAAAGCCCACGCCCTCCATGGATTCGCCAAAGGGGTTTCCGCCCACGAAAAGAAAAAGCATTACGGTGGCAAGGAGCAGTATGGGCGCATCCCGCCTGGTCAATTCCGCCCTTATCGGCAGGCCCTTGGGATTGATGAATGCCATCGTCCCCAGAATAAAACACAGGTTGAAGATATTGGAGCCGACCACGTTGGCGATTGTGATATCGCCATTGCCCTGAAATCCCGCGACCAGGGATACCGCACCCTCCGGGGCGCTGGTGCCAAAGGCGACCACCGTGAGGCCGATCATCAGCTGGGACAGACCCAGCTTTTCGGCGATGCGGGACGCCGCATTGACCAGCATGTCGGCCCCAAACGCCACAATGTGAATAACCGTCAGGAAGAGCAGAATCTGCGCGGTCAATATGATCGGGAATGACGCGGGTTCCATGCGGATCGCCGCGTAGGAGAGCCCGAGTATCAGCAGGGAGGCCCCCAGCCAGGCGTGCTCCCTCACCCGGCTGGGCAGCAAGCGGAGAATTTCCTGATCAGGCAATTTCAATCGGCGATCTCCGAGGCTGGCCATGCCCTGGTGGCGGTCGGGCCGTATCATACGTGGAAGGCCACCCGCCACCCATGCTCTGGGATTATCACTGAGTGCTGGCTGTCTGGCCAGTTCCTACACTGGTACAGGGATTGGGTACAGGTCAAGCAGGGATACGCGTAGGGAAGCGAAATTCAGCCCCGCCGCCCGGCACAAATTTAGATTTGCGGGCACTCGCGGAGCCAAAATCCCATGCCGCGGGGCCAATGACCAGGGAGTGAGTGCCGCGGGGCCATTGCCTAGGAATGAGAGCGGTGGTGCGCAGACCTTCCCGGTGGCGCCCACTTCCCGCGCTTGGCTCCGTCTGAGAAAATGAGCGCTGGCCCGGTCCCCTTCGAGACGCCCTGCTGCGCAGGGCTCCTGAGGGAGGCGGCTTTTTTATATAACTGATATTTTAGGACTCCGCGTTGCTGAGGAGCGGGCCTGTCCTGAGCGAAGTCGAAGGGCGAAGCTCGCGTCTCGCCTGTCCTGAGCGAAGCCGAAGGGAAGTACGCGGAGTCCATAGCACAAACTAAATTCGCGCAAACCACAACTCTCAGACACAGCCTAGTCATCCACGTTGAAATACTCCGGCTTGCCCAGGGGCCAGTAGTCTCCCCAGATATGCC
>JAPUIH010000365.1 GCA_027297205.1 SAR324 cluster bacterium
GGGGTTGCATTGCGCGTCAGCGCACTTGAGATAGCGCGTCAGCGCCAGTGAATTAGCTCGGCGGCGTCCGTGAGATAGCGCGGCGGCGCCCGTGATATAGCGCGTCAGCGCCCGTGTGGTAGGGCGGCGGCGGCCACGAGATAGCCCGGCCGCGTGGATTCTGATATTCTCTCTGCCGTGGCCCTCGCGGACGGAAACGATGGTTCATCTTCACACAATGCCTTTGCCCATGTCATCCCAAGTTGTTTCATGATCGTCCTGCCCGCCATTGACCTGAAAGACGGAAACTGCGTGCGCCTGGTGCAGGGCCGGGCGGACCGGGAGACGGTCTACGGCACGGACCCCGCGGCCGTGGCCCGGCGCTTTGCCGACGAGGGCGCGCAGATGCTGCATTTGGTGGACCTGGACGGCGCCTTCAGCGGCAAGACCGCCAACCTGGAGGCCATCGCCGCCATCCGCGCCGCGGTGACCCTGCCCCTGGAACTGGGCGGGGGCATGCGCTCCCTGGACGATGTGGCGGGCATGCTGGAGTTGGGCATCGACTCGGTAATCCTGGGCACGATGGCCGTGCGCCACCCGCGGATCATGGAGCAGGCCCTGGCCCGCTTCGGCAGTGCGTGCATACAATTGGGTGTGGACGCGCGCGGCGGCAAGGTTTCCGTGCAGGGCTGGGCGGAAGACACGGCCCTGGACGCGGTGCAGTTTGCGCGTTCCTGGCGGGAACGCGGCGTGCAGCGGGCGGTCTTTACCGATATTTCCCGGGATGGCATGATGTCCGGCCCCAATCTGGAGGCCACCCGCGCATTCGCCGCCCAAACGGGCCTGCGGGTCACGGCTTCCGGGGGTGTGTCGTCCCCGGAGGATCTGTTGCGGCTGGCCGAGCTGGAGGACTGCGGGGTGGACCGGGCCATTGTGGGCAAGGCAATTTACGAGGGCGCGGTGCAACTTTCCCAGGTGTTGTAATGCTGGCGAAGCGGATCATTCCCTGTCTGGATATCAAGCAAGGGCGCGTGGTGAAGGGGGTGAGCTTTGTCGGCCTGCGCGACGCGGGGGACCCTCTGGAACTCTCCCGGCGCTACAATGAGCAGTCGGCGGATGAGCTGGTGTTCCTGGACATCACGGCCAGCCATGAGAATAGGGGCCTGACCCTGGATTTGGCGGCCCGGCTGGCACGGGTATTGTTTATCCCCTTCACCATCGGCGGGGGTATTACGACCCTGGAAGAAATTCACGAGATTGTCACCGCCGGCGCGGACAAAGTTTCTATCAACACTGCCGCGGTGAAAGACCCGCAGCTGATTTCCCGGGGTGCCGAACGCTTTGGCTCTCAGTGCATCGTGGTGGCCATGGACGTGAAGCATAAAGGGCAAGGCTGGGAAGTATACACCCACGGCGGGCGGCGTCCCACGGGCCTGGACGCCCTGCAGTGGGCGCGGGAAGTGGAGCGGCGGGGTGCCGGGGAAATTCTGCTGACCAGCATGGATCAGGACGGCCAGCAGACGGGCTACGACCTGGAAATCACTGCACAGATCAGCCAGGCCCTCAAAATTCCGGTAATCGCCTCCGGGGGCGGCGGCACCATCGACCATTTCTACGAGGCCCTCACCACGGGCCATGCCGATGCGGTGCTGGCCGCGTCGGTGTTTCACTACGGCACCTACACCGTCTCACAACTGAAAGCCGCCTTAAGAGAGCGCGGCGTGCCGGTGCGCCTTACGCCGGAAATGCTGAAGGCCTCGCGGCAGGGCGCCTGAGGGCGCGTTGGCCTCATCTCTTGCAGATCCTAAGCGTCTCGCTGGCACACCCATAGGTGTAATTTCTGCTGCAACTGGAATTTGCTGGAAGGGCCGCGATTTCCCGGCTTGCCGCGGGCGCGGACTGGCGTACCGTGGCCGCCTAATCGCGGCAGGCGCCGTAGCGGAGTTGCCTATGTGCGGCAGGCGCCGCACAGACCGTGGAACTGAATTTCGTAGTCCCGCACCAGAAAATCGGTGTTGCCGGGTACACCCACCCCGGCGGGGTCGATGGCATTGTCCGCCACGTCCTGTATTCGGCCGCATGCGGTGCAGATCAGATGATGGTGCGGCTCCACATGGGCATCGTAGCGGGCCACCTGATCCCGCGTGGACACCCGGCGCACGAAGCCCCGGGAATGGAACAAGTCAAGAACCTTGTACACCGTAGCCAGGGATATGGAAGGCGTGTTCTTGCGGATTTCCGAGTACACCTCCTCAGGCGTGGGGTGGCTTTCGGTCGATGCCAGCATGGAGAAAATTGCCGACCGCTGAGGTGTCAGCTTCAGGCCCGCCTTGCGGCAATTCTCCGGAAACGCGTCGATGCGGCGCTGTAATAGTTCTTGCGATGCCATGTATTCCTAACTTCGCGTACGGCGCGAGTTCCGGTGAAAGATGCCAGTTCTCCCCGGTTGTGCTAAAAAATTGTCTCATAGGCCCCACACATTGTAAACGGACGCCACAGAGCGCGCATTGCAGCAAAACTGCCCTTGAAATACATCAGCACCAGGGGGCGCAGCACGCCCTTGCCATTTCGCGAAACCCTGCTTACCGGGCTGGCGCCCGACGGCGGGCTTTTTCTGCCGGAGCGCTACCCGGATGCGTCGCCCCTGCTCGAGGAGTGGCAAGCGCTGTCCTTCAGCGAGCTGTTTCAGCAGGTGGTGGGCCTGTATGTGGATGGAGATATACCCGAGGACGATTTGCGTGATCTGGTGCGGCGCAGCTACGAGAACTTCGGCCATCCGGAAATAACGCCCCTGGTGCGTGTGGGCGGCCAGTGGATGCTGGAACTGTTTCACGGACCTACCCTGGCCTTCAAGGACGTCGCCCTGCAATTCCTGGGGAATGCCTTCGAGTATGTGCTGGCGCAGAGCGGAAGGCGGCTCACGGTGGCCGGAGCTACTTCGGGCGATACAGGCTCCGCGGCCATCCACGCCCTGCGGGGCAAGGCGGGAGTGGATGTGTTCATGCTCTTTCCCAAGGGCAGGGTCAGCCCCATGCAGGAACGGCAGATGACCACCGTTCCCGACGCCAATATTCACGCAGTCGCGGTGGAGGGCAGCTTCGACGATGCCCAGGACATCATCAAGGGATTGTTCAACGACCGCGCATTCAACGACCGCTTCTCCCTGGGAGCCGTGAACTCCATCAACTGGGGCCGGGTGATGGCCCAGGTGGTGTATTACTTTTATGCCTACTTCCGTCTCGCCGCCGAAGGCGCCATCAGCCTGGGCGCAACCGTGCGATTCTCCGTGCCCACGGGCAACTTCGGTAATATCTTCGCGGGCTATGCGGCCAGGCGCATGGGCCTGCCCGTGGAAAAGCTGATTCTGGCCACCAACGCCAACGATATTCTGCACCACTTCATCGGCAGCGGCATTTACCGCAAGGGGGAAGTGGCCGAAACCTTCAGCCCCTCCATGGACATCCAGGTGGCCAGCAATTTCGAGCGCTACCTGTTTGAGCTGAGCGGCCGCAACAGCGCACAACTGATGCAATGGATGGACGCCCTGCGCGATGAGGGCGGGTTCCAGGTGAATGCGGAACTGCTGCAGCGGGTGCAGGCGGAATTCGCCTCGGTGCGCGCGGACGATCAGGAGACCCTGAGCACGATTCGCGAAGTCTACGAGCGCGAGGGCTACCTGTTGGACCCGCACACCGCCGTGGGACTGCGCGGTGCCATGGCGCAGCAAGAGGGCGGCAGCCCCGTGATCAGCATGGCCACCGCCCATCCGGCCAAATTCGCCGAAGCGATCAAGCAGGCCATCGGCGAAGAACCGGCCCTGCCTCCCGCCCTGGCGGGGCTGGAAGCGCTGCCCGAGCGGCTCACCGTGTTGCCGGCGCGACTGGAGGCGGTGCGGGCTTTCATAGGCGAAACCCTGGGCGAAATTCCCGTCAAGGCGCCCGGATAATCGCATGGAAGCCGAAAACTTCGAACAACTGCGGGAACTCTTCGAGGAAAAGATCCCCTTCAACAAATTGATGGGGCTGAAGCTGCTGGAAGCCAGCGAGGGCAAGGCCACCATGCGCTTCGATTTCCGGCCGGAGTTGATCGGGAACTTCGAATTGGGCATCCTGCATGGTGGTGTCATTTCCGCCGCGCTGGATGTGATCGGCGCCTGGGCGGTGCTCTCGGCCTTTGTGGACAAAGGCCCCCTGGTGGGCATCGGCACGGTGGACCTGCGGGTGGATTACCTTCGCCCGGCTAGTGGCGGGCACTTCATCTGCACGGGCACGGTAATGCGCCCCGGGCGCATCCTGGCCTCCACGCGCATGGAACTGGCAAACGACAAAGGGGTGCTCTGCGCCATCGGCACGGCCATTTACCGGCTTAGCCGCGAAGAAAAATTCGAAAAAGTGAACCTGTAAGGATGGAATTCCATGGCCCTTGATTTGAAAAAACGCAAGCCGCGCGACATCGTGTACGCCGACGACCTGAAGATCGAATGGCGGGACGGCGTGGTCAGCCATTATCCTTTTCTCACCCTGCGCGACGCCTGCCCCTGCGCCTCCTGCGTGGACGAGCTGACGGGGGAAAAGGTGCTGGACCAGGCAAGCATTTCCAAGGACATTCATATCAAGTCCGCCGACTACGTGGGAAATTACGCCCTGCGCATCGACTGGAGCGATGGCCACAACACTGGTATCTACTCCTTCCGCTTCCTGCGGGAATACTTCGATATGGCCGTGGAGCAGGGCGGTTTTCCCGGCGGCCCCCACCCTCGGGAGAGTTGAGCGCCCTTACCGCCCGGATATCCTGTACACGCTCACCGAATTACCCCCGCGCAGCTTGATGCCCTGGGAGGTCACCCAGAGCTGCGTGCCGTCCGGGGAGACGGCCAGCCCCACCGGAAAGGAATCTGCTGGGATTTCCAGCCGTGGTTGCAGTCCATCGGTATCCAGCGCCACCACTTTGCTGTCGCGGTTCACCGCCACGAACAGAGTCCTGCCGTCCGGCGTTATGGCGATGGTACGGGCGCCGCGCCCGACCTTGGCCTGGAGCAGGGGCTTCAGGCTGCGCCGCCCGGCCAGGGCTGCGTCCACCAGTTGCGCCGTGCGATAGACCGACACATAGCCGCTGGCGCTGGAACTGACGAACAGCCGCTTGCCGTCGGGGGAGAGCAGCAAGTGCCGCGGTGTGGGTTTCATGCCCCACACGCTGCCCACATGCCTGCGCCCGGCCACGTCCAGCACGGCGATGCCGCCCCCGCCCATGCGGCCCACCAGCAGGTGCCGCCCATCGCGGGTGAAGACCGCCCCGCGCAGGCAGAAGCCGCAGTAATGATCCCGGTCGACGTTCTCGTCCATGTGGAGCGGCAGGCGTTTGCCCACCACGATTTCTCCCAGGTGGCGAAATCCCTGGGGATTGTCCGCCGCCGTATCGATCAGGCCCACCGTGTTGTCCCCCCAATGCACGGCGGCCAGCAACATGCCGTCCGGGGAGACGGCAAGGGTCTTGGGGATGGGGCCCGTGGGCAGCACACGCACGATGCGTCCGGTCCGCACATCCAGCACCGCCAGGGCGGACGGAAGGCGTCCCAGCTTGTCGTAGCTGCGCCGGTAGTAGGAAATCCAAAGGTAGCGCCCGCCGTTGCTGAAGGCGGCTTCCACGGGCTTGCCCTGGAAGCGGTTGGGCTGGGCGGGCAGCCCGAACGCGGCATAGGGGGCGAAGTAGCGCTGGTCCACCTCTGAATCGAACAGGCCCGCCTCGGCCGCGTCGAAGCGGTGATGGATCACCCGGCGCTTGCGCAGGGTGGCTGGGTCGTAAATGAGGGTGGTCAGGCCCTCCAGGGCATTCACAT
>JAPUIH010000366.1 GCA_027297205.1 SAR324 cluster bacterium
ATGCCGCGCGTTCCGAGGAACTGGCCCGGCGCGCCCTGGCCCTCAGCGCCGAGCTGCTGCGGCCAGGCGGATCCCTGCTGGTGAAGGTGTTCCAAGGGGGCGGCCTGCCCGACCTGCGCAAGACCTTCGCGGCGCATTTCACCAAGGTTACCCTGGAAAAGCCCAAGGCCAGCCGCAGCGAATCCGTGGAGATATTCTTGTTGGGAACGGGAAAAAAGGAGGTACCGGCGGCCTGAGCACCGCCGCGTCTCCCGCGATGCGCCCGAATCAGGGGCTCGCTGCCATGGGCGCTCCCCGGCGAAGCGGTCTACTTCGGCAGGGGCCGCGCCAGCATGGCCTGGTAGGACGGAATGGAGCGTTCGTCTTCGGGGGCGATCACCGGGCGTACGATGGCCAGCCGGTCGGCGGTGCGGGTGTACTCGATCCCTCCCATGCGGCCCACCGCCTGCAGTACGTCCGCATCGACATGCATGCGCTGGTTGAGCAGGCTGTCGTCGATGTGCCAGTACAGCACCTCTCCCAAAATATGGCTGGTCAATGGAGGCTGCTCGCCAATGCGCAGATGGTGAGTCATGCGGCATTCCATCGCCACCAGCGCTTCCTTCACCCGCGGCACATCGACCACGGTACCGGGCAGGGCGGTCAATCCGGATTCGGTGAACTCGTCCACGTGCGCGCCGAAATCGCCACAGGTAATGTTCATCTGCTCGGCGATGGGCTCGCTCACCACATGCACGATAAATTCCGGATGTTCGGAGATGTTGCGGGAGGTGTCCTTCATCACCTCCCCCCGGTCACCCACGGAAAAGGCCACGGTGAGGGGATTGGCGGAAACGCCGTTGAAAAAGGAGAACGGCGCCAGATTGGCCACGCCGTCGCTGCCTTTGGTGGCCACGAAAGCGATGGGCCGCGGCACCACGCATCCGATCAACAGCTTGTAACGTTCCGCTAAAGGTTTGTCCGTCGAGGCAAATTCCACCATTATTGGGCTCCCGGTGCTTGCAATGCAGTGCTGGGGGTGAAGGATCAGCCTGTTGTATCAGCAAAGTTTGCTGGTTTCAATGCGCCGCGCCCGCGGCGGATGCACCGCGCCCGAGGCGGAATCGCCGTGGCCCGCCATTGGCGCGGCGTCCACAAGAATGATATGATTGGGAAAATTCCGATGGCGCGGCGCCCCGGAAGGGCCGGTGTCATCGATTGTGGTTGGCTCCTACGACTCTTGGATCTATTGCCATGCTGCTTTCCCTGTCACGCCAGGATTCCTCGTTTACCCTGGCCACCGATCTGTATGAGCTCACCATGGCACTGGGCTACTGGAAGAACGGAATGGCTGAGCGGGAGGCGGTGTTCCACATGTTCTTCCGCGAAAACCCCTTCGCGGGAGGGTTTGTGGTGATGGCCGGGCTGGAAACCCTGATCGCGCATTTGCGGGAATTTCGCTTCTCCAAGGGGGATCTGGAATATCTGGCCACCCTCAACGACACGGCCGGCAACCGGCTTTTCGGCGAGGATTTTCTGCGCTACCTGGAAGCGATGGAACTGAGCTGTGACCTGCACGCGGTGCCGGAAGGCACGGTGGTTTTTCCCAACGAGCCCCTGGTGCGGGTGCAGGGCCCAATCCTGCAGGCCCAACTACTGGAAAGCCTGCTGCTCAACATTCTCAATTTTCAGAGCCTGATCGCCACCAAGGCGGCGCGAGTCTGCCTGGCCGCCCAGGGAGACCCGGTGATCGACTTTGGGCTGCGGCGCGCCCAGGGTCTCGACGGCGCACTTTCGGCCAGCCGGGCCAGCTATGTGGGGGGCTGCGTGGGCACATCCAATGTGCTGGCTGGCAAGCTGCTGGGCATCCCGGTCTATGGCACCCACGCCCATAGCTGGGTGATGGCTTTCGAAAGCGAGCAGGAAGCCTTTGCGGCCTATGCGCGGGCCATGCCCGACAACTGCATGTTCCTGGTGGACACCTATGGCACCCTGAGCGGCCTGCGCAACGCCGTCGCGGTGGCAAAGCAGTTGCTGAAGCAGGGCCACCGCATCACTGGGGTGCGGCTGGACTCGGGCGACCTGGCATATTTCAGCAAACAGGCTCGGCGCATGTTGGACGATGCGGGCCTGCACGACGCGTTGGTGATGGGCAGCAACGAATTGGACGAGTATGTCATCCGCAGCCTCAAGACCCAGGGGGCGTGCATCAATGCCTGGGGCGTGGGCACGAAGCTTGTCACAGCCAACGACGACCCGGCCCTGTCCGGTGTGTATAAACTGACCGCCTTGCGCGGGGCGGAGGACGGCGCATGGGAGTACAAGCTCAAGTTGTCCGAACAGAAATTCAAGATCAATATTCCTGGAATTTTGCAGAGCTACCGCTATTACGACAGCGGCGGTAGACCGAACGCGGATGCCGTCCTGGAAATCTCCGAAGATCCAGAACGGGTGGATTCCATCATCGATCCCAACGACAATACCCACCGCAAGAAATTCCGGGCGGGCGGCAAGTTCGAGCCCTTGTTGCATCCGGTGTTTTGTAAGGGCAAATTGGTGTACGAGACACCACCCCTGGAGGAGGTGCGCAAGCGCAGCCTGGCCCAACTGGACGGACTGGACGATAGCCATAAGCGCATCGAGAATCCCCATATTTATCCGGTGGGTCTGACGCCTAATCTCAACCAGATCCGAGACGAGATGATCACCCGGGAACGGGAGCGGCTCAACAGCGGGGACTAGCATGCAATTTATAAAAGTCGCCGGTGCGGCGCTCAATCAGGTTCCCCTGGATTGGCCTGGCAACCGGGGGCGTATCGTGGAGGCCATCCGCATGGCGCGCCGCGAGCAGGTGCAGTTGCTCTGCCTGCCCGAGCTGTGCATTTCGGGTTATGGCTGCGAGGACGCCTTTCATGGAGAGTCCGTGGCCGAGCAGTCCATGGAAAGCCTGCGCCTGATCCTGCCGGAAACCAAGGGCCTGGCCGTCGCGGTGGGCTTGCCTCTCATTCACGATCATCTGCTTTATAATAGCGCCGCCATGCTGGTGGACGGCAAGCTGACGGGACTGGCGGCCAAGAAAGTGCTGGCGGGCTCGGGCGTGTACTACGAGCCGCGCTGGTTCAATCCCTGGCCGGCGGGCGAGGCGGCAGTGCAATGCCTGGACGGGGAGGAGGTGCCCATCGGCGATCTGGTGCTCGACCTGAACGGCGTGCGCATCCGTTTTGAAATTTGTGAGGATGCCTGGGGCCGCGGCCAGGGCGGGTTGGCGGGCGGCGGACCGCAGGTGGATATCTACCTCAACCCCAGCGCCAGCCACTTCGCTTTGGGCAAATATTCCACGGTGAAGGGCATTGTGCTGGAGAGTTCCCGGCTCAGCCACGCGGTCTATCTCTACAGCAATCATCTGGGGAATGAGTCCGGGCGGTTGATATTCGACGGCACCATTCTGATTGCCTCCAACGGGGGGCTGGTTGCGGAGAACAGGCGCTTTTCCTTTGGCGAAGTGAATCTGGTGAGCGGCATCGTCGATCTGCGGGCCAACCGCCTGGAGCGGCGCCGTCTCAACTACCCCGCCGCCAAGCAAGCGAGCGTCCCGGCCGGTGTGGACGTGGCGTTCCGCTTCAAACAGCCTTCCTCCGAGACCGTGCGCGCCTTCCGGGCCATGCCCCGGCCCTCCCCATCCGCCGAGCAGGGGGAGGCGCCACCCCCGGCGGAGCTATCGCGCAATGAGGAGTTTGCCTGCGCGGTCAGCCTGGGCTTGTGGGATTACCTGCGCAAGAGCCGCAGCCGTGGTTTTGCCGTATCCCTGAGCGGCGGCGTGGATTCGGCCACCGTGGCCGTGCTGGTATGGACGATGGTGCAGCTGGCTCTGGCGGAGTTGGGCTGGGCGGGCTTTCGCTCGGCCCTGGCCCACATACCCGATTTGCCCGAGCCCCGCGGGGCCCAGGGCAGGACCAAGGCCGCCCGGGAACTGGTCTCGCGGCTGCTGCTGACCGTGTACCAAGGCACGGAAAACTCCTCGCAGACCACCCGCCTGGCGGCGCGGGGCTTGGCCGAACAATTGGGGACGCGGCATAGCGAGCTGGACGTGGGTCCACTGGTGAAGGCCTACGAGGCGCTGGCGGCCCAGGCCCTGGGCAGGGAGCTGAGCTGGGAAGACGACGACATCGCCCGGCAGAATATCCAGGCCCGCGTCCGCTCGCCGGGCATCTGGCTGCTTGCCAACCTGGAAGGATTGCTCCTGCTAAGCACCTCCAACCGCTCCGAGGTGGGGGTGGGCTATGCCACCATGGACGGCGATACCTCCGGCGGCCTGGCACCCATCGCTGGCGCCAACAAGACTTTCCTGCGTGGTTGGCTGAAGTGGGTGGAAGCCCAGGGGCTGCCGGGCCTGGGCGCGCTGCCGGCCTTGGCCGCGGTAAATGTCCAGGCGCCTACCGCGGAACTGCGCCCCCAGGCCCAGAGCCAGACCGACGAGGAAGACCTAATGCCCTATCCGGTGCTGGATGCCATCGAGCAGGCCGCCATCCGGGACCGCATGACGCCCCTGCAAGTTTGGCGCACCCTGCTGGCTGCGCCCTTGCCGGGAGAGCGCCTGCAGGAACGGCGGGCGGCCGCTCATGTGGAGCGCTTCTTCCGCCTGTGGAGCCGTACCCAGTGGAAGCGCGAGCGGCTGGCCCCATCCTTTCATCTGGACGACGAGAATCTCGATCCGCGCACCTGGTGCCGCTTTCCCATTCTGTCGAGTGGATACGAGAGCGAGCTGGAGGACTTGCGGCGCGAGGTGGACGCCTTGTAAGTCCGCGGAAAATGCCTTAGGTAAGAATGACCGCAACGCCAGGGTGTCGCGGGCCGGGGAGACAATCAAGAGGAACGTATGAAAACCTATACTGGTGGTTGCCATTGCGGCGCCGTGCGCTTTGCAGTGGAAACTGATCTGACCCGCATTACCGTCTGCAATTGCTCCATTTGCAGCAAGAAAGGAGCGTTGCTGCACCGCGTCGCACCGGAGCGCTTCCGCCTGCTCTCGGGGGAGGACGCGCTGCAGCTCTATCAATTCAATACCAAGACCGCGCGGCATTTCTTCTGCAGACACTGCGGCATTCACTCCTTTCACCGTCCCCGGGCAGACCCGAATCTGTACAATGTCAATGTTAACTGCCTGGACGATTTTGACCTGGAAGCCGAGCAACCCAATATTCGGAAATTCGACGGGAAAAACTGGGAACAGGCGGTCCAGAGCACCAGTCTCGACTAAGCCGGAGCCGGCCCGCCGCATGGAGGGCAGTGCCGGCATACAACAATGCGGACCAAAACCATGCTGAATAAATTGAAAGCACTGCTGGCGAAGGAAAAGGAAGGATCGGTGCGGCTCACGGAAAACAGGCCCGACCCGCAGTTGGCCATCTGCGCCATCCTGCTGGAAGTGGCGCGGGTCGACAATGTGTTCGATGCGTCGGAGCGGACGACCATTACCATGCTGCTGCGCAAGAAGTACGACTTGAGCGAACAAGAGGTGGAGGAGCTGATCGCACTGACCGAGGCCGAACGCGAGAAGCATCCCGATCTATGGGCCTTCACCAATACCATCAGCCGCGCATTTACGCCGCAGGAAAAACTGTCCTTGCTGGTGATGGTCTGGCAGGTGATCTTCGCCGATCGCGTGCTGGACGCCCATGAAGATATGCTGGTGCGCAAACTGCAGCACATGCTGGCCGTCAATCATTCCCTGGTCATCAAGGCCAAGCAGATGGCCCGCGAAGACCATCCCTTGAGCGGACCCTTCCCCGAGTAATAGCGGAGTTCCCCCCCGGGACTTCCCACCCTTCCCATTTTCCGTGGGAAATGGCAAAGTCGGATAATCTGATAAATCGACTTCGTCCCGCGCGCCGGCGCCGGATGTGGCTGCCACGAAGCAGGCAGATGTGGCTTGCCGCGGCCGTTCAACGCAAAAATCAAAATGGGAGGCAGATTATGGCAAACGTTGCGATGACCCTGAAATTGAATGCATCGGCGGAAACGGTGTGGGGCAAAATAGGGGGGTTCGGCGCGCTTCACGAGTGGCATCCGGTCATAGAGAAATCCGAGCTGGAAGGTGCGGGCGTGGGAGCGACCCGGAATTTATTCCTGGCCGGAGGGGGCAACGTCATCGAGCGGCTGGATGCGGAGGACGCCGCCGGGAAAAGCTATACCTACACCATCCTTGATTCGCCCCTGCCCGTGGCGAACTACCAGTCCACCCTCAAGGTGCTGGACAATGGTGACGGCTCCTGCACGGTGGACTGGTCTTCCAATTTCGACCCGTCCGGAGCTCCCGAGGCGGATGCCGTGGCAGCCATTCAGGGTGTGTACCAGGCCGGTTTTGATGCGCTCAAGTCCGACTTCGGCGGCTGATTAACGAATAATTCCGTTAGGCATGCGCCGTGCGGCGGGAGCGAAGTTGTGCCTCCGGCCGCCGCGCCCCGCGATGCGGAAAATCATCAATACCCTTATGCGGGGTTTAAGGGAGCCAGATACCATGGTCAGAATTTGCGTCATGTACCCCAACGATGAGGGGGGTACTTTCAATCACGATTACTACCGCGACACGCATATGGCGCTGGTACGGCAGCATCTGGAACCTCACGGCCTGATCAAGACCGGAATCGAAAAAGGCCTGGCGGGCGGCCCGGCTGGAGAAAAGGCGCCTTATATGTGCATCGGCAGCCTCTATTTCGAATCGATGGAAAAGTACAGTGCCGCCATGGGTTCCGTAGGCACGGTGCTGCGGGACGACATTCCCAATTTCACCAACGTCACGCCCATGCGCCAGATCAGCGAAGTGGTGGACTAGGGCGTGTTTGAAATCCTCATCACACCACATTGCCGTTGCGAGGCCCGCGCAGCGGGCTGAAGAATTGTTACTAGCCGGCAGGATTCTTCGCTTCGCCCGTAGACCCCACTCAGGACGATCCCAGAGTGAGATAGCGGCGGATTCCTAAGCCCTATTATCGGCTATTGCAAATACAGCCCAGGGCGGCCCATCAGTAACCTGGTGTTCATGGGCGTGGGCGGGCTCTCGCACAACTGGCACGCCGTGCGCGGCGCCATGCGCATCTTCAGTGACAATTCATGCAAATTATTGGGGTGCAGGGCCGGCGGCCCCTGGTGGGACTGTGGGAGCAAAGCGCCCACGGCATAAGTACTGTGGGGGCAAAGCGCCCGCGGCATATGCACTGTGGGGGCCTTGCCCCCACCCACTGCATAATCATTGACCGCCAAGGAGCATTATGACTGGATTGGCCGTGCTGAAATCCGTATCCCTGTTCGTGCTGGCCGGCC
>JAPUIH010000367.1 GCA_027297205.1 SAR324 cluster bacterium
GGCTAATCCCTGCTTTGCTCTACGTCCGCACCCTCTTTAGTACCCTGGGCCGAGCCGCCTCCTGGGGGACGCCGCGCCTTGAACAGCGCATAGCCCAGCGCGGCGGCTATCACCAGCAGCGCAATGCCAAAGCGGATAGACACGGATTAATTCGCCGCGAGTTCTTCGGACTGCGCGGGTTCGCTGCTGTGCACCTGCATGATGATCTGCATCAGCATTTCGGAGAGCTCTTTTTCTTTCAGCGGCATCTGCTGGGCCGAGTGACTGGTTTCCACGCTATTGGGATTGACCCAGGCGGAAAAAGCAATTTCCGCAGGACGGATGTTCCGGGTCTTGAGGAATTTCGCGAGGGTCATGTGCAGGGATTTCATGGTAATCATGGCCCGCGCATTTCTGTGCAGTGCGTGCGCGCGCTTGAAAATATCCGGGTGTTCGTACTCATCGCAATACCAGGTCCTCAGATTGTCCCGCGAGAGAATGGACAGCCGTCCGAACTTAAGCAGATTTAGCATCACCACCACTTCGGTCACTTCCCGCTTTTTGTTGATGCAATCCAGATAGCTGTAGGGCTGGTAGGGGAAAAACTCGATAATGTGAGATAGCAGCCGGTGCAGGGAATCCGGCCGTACAAAGGTCAAGGTATTGTCCGTCTTATTGCCTAGGTCCATGAATTTGGAGTCGAACTCAACGACGGTTCGCGTCTCTTTCAGCGTGCCCTGATTGATGATGCCGTAATATCCGTTGACAACTGCATCGGCCAGCCCGGCTAGAAAGCCCGACTTCTCCCGCAACATTACTTCCTCCGGCAGATGGTCCAGCATGCCGAAGGTATCGAAGCGTTTGCCCACACTGGATTCCTTCTGCCGGGAGCGGAAGAACCAGCCTTCGTTAAGCTTGTAGCCGACTTGCAAATTTCCGCGGGGCACGGTGAGGTGGACCATAATGCTGCGCTGCACAACATTGGGAGGCGGTTCGAAATTCTGCTGATAGTAGTGAAACCAGATTTCGAATTCCTTCATGTTGCTTTCGTGCTGCAGCTTGAGGTCGGCGATCTTCTGATTGACTCTCTTCAGGGCCGATTTAAACAGGTCCCGTAATTCCTTTTCGAACTGGACCACACTGCGTACATCCCCGATAAACAGGTGTTCCAGGAACTTGCGCTTGGGAGAAATGGGAGGGAAGGCCCGTTTTAGAAATTCGAGCAAAACCTGCTCGCGGTGGGTTTCGAAGCTGCGGGTATCCCCCGGTTTGGTGAATACATCGGACAGGCGCACGTGCAAGGCGAACGCCAAGTCGATGTTTTTCGATATCAGCTTGCGCTCCTCGGAATTCAAGCCGGGGATGCCATCTTCCTCGTGGAAACCCACTTTGAGCGACTTGTAGCGCAGCCACCACGGATCCTGTAAAAGGCGCGGATACATTTCATCCAGTTCCGAAAGCGCCCAAATGGGAATTCCCGTGAGGTCGTTCACCATGGCCTCGATTTGCGGTGTCGGGTCTTCCGGTTTTGCTGATATGAACTGGCTGAGATATTTGGGATCCTTGAGGATCTGGATGTTGGTCTTGGATATTCGCTTGTCCAACATCATTTCGTAACGGAGCAGATTGAGCAGCGCCTTGGGCAGGTTGCCCGATGATGCCTTGAAGGCTTCCCAATAGACCGCTCCTGAGTGTTTGCCCACATAATCGATCGTCAAATCGGGCGTGGGGCCCAGGTTGACCAGGCGTAACTTGACGTCATCGTAAATGTCGATTACCCCAAAGCGCACATAATCCATGATGCGCTCGTAGGCGGCAGGGTCGTCATTGATGAACTTGGGGAGCGCGAAGTGGGTGGGCACCATTGGTGTGATTTGAATTCCGGGCATCAGTGTCTCGTAATTCAAAATCAACTCGTAGGCAGAGCCGGAGGATTCCTTGGATTCCAGAGTCGTTCCGTGATTCCCTTTGCGGTAGTTGTCATTAGAGGCGGAGAACAGATAGATTTCCGCGTGGGGGTATTTCTTGGCGATATAATCCTGCACGCGGTTGATCCGCTCCTTGAGCAGTATCTCCCGCTTTTTCAATTCCGATCCCCGTGTTAGCTGGGCGGAGCGCTTCATAAGCAAGATCAGTTCGTGCAGCACCTGCCCCCGCAAGCCCTGGCCACCTTCTCCTTGCATGTCCGCTTGGAAATCTCCGCTCTTGGCGAGTAGGTACTTGCTCAGTTTGGGATATCTCTTCGCGATTTGCTGATTCGCTTTGGCCCTCAAGGGCTGGGCCACCTTGGGGTCCTTCAGGGCCTCTGGAGGCATTTGTTGCTGCATCCGAAACCGGTTCACCCAGTACTTCAACTCCCCCGTGAGAGCATCCAGGAAGGTTTGATTGTTCCATTGGCTGGTATCGTGCAGGAAGGGCTCCAATTCAAACTGTACCTGCAAGTCCAAGTCGGAGGCGCGGGACTTGTGTCCCACCGTGCCAATGGAGCCCAGAGAGTGAATACTCACGATGGGGCAAAACCCATAGGCCGAACCCACCGGAACCTCCATGTTGAAGGTCTCCCTGATGTGACTGTGAAATGCGTCTTTAAATATCGGCGAAAGTTTGTCCAGTCCCTCGACGCCATGGGGTGCGTTCTCCACATACAAGTCTGCCGTGGTCTCGTACGGATTGTCCTTTTCCGAGCCGGCAAGGTGAATCACCTCCGTGGCGGTATACTTCAACTCCGCGAAGCTGGGGTCGTTGACGTGAAGCAGGAAGAGCACCTCGTAGAGGGCGATCTTCATGTCCTCGTCGAAAGAGGTGAAAGCCAAATTGAGGCGGGACTCGTTGAACTCCTCAAAGAATTCCAATCCCTTGGTCAGTCCTTCCCGAAGTAGTTCGGCGCGCTCTTTTTGCAGGATTATACCCTTTTGCAAAATCGCCGCGAAGTTCTGGCCGGTCACCGCTTCCCTGCCCTGGGAGGCTCCCTCTCCGGCGGTGCCGGTTTTGGACTCTTTGCTGAATCGGTTAAACACCTTTTTTGCTCCGACTGGCCTCGTGTTCTGTGGCCTCACATAGTCCGTGAGGAGGTTTCCCGGCTATTGGGACGGTGAGGTAGCCTTATGGAAACCGTAGTGCCCTCGCCCGCGGCGCTCTGCAATTCCAACTGCCCCGAGTGCGCGTCAACAATCAAGAAGGAAAGCGGCAGCCCAAGGCCAATTCCGCTCTGGTGGTGCCCAATGTTCTCCACCCAGTCGAACTTGTTGCGTGCACCGATTAAAACATTTCCTTCCATTCCTTTACCCGTATCCTGCACCTGAATCAACGATTCTGTCTCGTTCTGGGTGGCCTTAACCCTGATCGATCCTGAATCAGTGAATTTTAGCGCATTGTCCAAGATTTCGCGCAGCACATCCTGAATTTGCCCGGGATCGTAATGGGTCGAATGAAAATTCTCATCGATCCGCACATCGAGTTGCAATGCCTTGCTTAACGCCTTGGGCCTGTAGTTGGCCGCCATATAGGTCACCAGCTCGTCCAAGCGCCCCTCTTTAAATTCAAACGCCATCTGTCCACTTTCGATCTTGGAAATCGATAGTACCTTGTTCACCAGTTCGCCCAGCCGCAGAGATTCGCTGTGGATAGTCTGCAGAAACTCTCCTTGCTCCTCCGGTTCGACCATGCCCTCAATAGTCAGGGCCTCCGCATAGGCGATAATCGAACTGAGGGGGGTGCGCAACTCATGCGAAACGAGCGTCATGAAGTTGTCCTTGAGTCGATCCAGCTCCCTTAACTCGCGGTTAATTTTTTCCAGTTCGGCGCTCTGGGCGAGTATTTTCTCTTCAAAGGCCTTGCGCTCCCGGATATCGCGGAAAATTACCGAATAGGCTAGCGCCTCGGCGTTCTCGTTCTGCACAAGGGAGATGGAGCAGTCCGCGGGTATTGGATCTTTGGTGCCATGCATCACCAGAACTTCTCCATTCCAGCCGCCCGAGGAGGCTTTATCGAACACTCCAGGCCAGCCCTGTTCTTCTTTCTCGGGGATTTGCAGCAACTCCGCTATGGCGATTCCGGTTTGCTTATGGCCCGGAATGCCGAAAGCGATTTCCAAAGCATCGTTGGCTTCGAGGATTATCCCAGAGGTGTTGATAATAACGATTGTGTCCTTCGCACTCTGCACCAAATGGGAATACACCCGGATTTGATCCAGGTGCTGCCGGATCTGTTCCTGCAAGCCCACGCTTTGTTCGGTAATCTGCTCGTTGCGCCTGACGGCGTGCTCGTACATTCCCGCCCGCTCGGAGGTCATGCGTAGCTTGTCGGCCAGGATGGTGTTGAACATGCGGCTGAAGAAATAGCGGAACTTGTAGTAATTGCGTGCCCCGGGATCAAAGGTGAGGGCTGAGCTCAACTCCAGCAAAGTTGTCTTCTCATCTGTTTTAACCGTGGCCGAGCGAAGTTCCTGGCTGATCAGACTCATTTCTCCGAAAATGTCTCCGCTCCTTTTCAGTTTGAGGATGAAATTGTCCGCCACGTACACAGACACACCGCCGGTCAGTAGAAAGTAGACCCGATTGTCCGAATCGTCTCCTTCCCGCAGGATGACCGTTTCTGGTGGGTAGCCGCGAATTTCACTTAACGGCAGAATTTCCTGCAACTCATGCGCATTGAACTGCTTGAAGCAGGAAAGAGTGCGCAGAGCCGTGAGGGGATCGTCGATCGGAGCGGCCTGCCCTTCCTGGCCACGCAATTCCTTTTCCTTTCCGCCTTGGTTGCGCTGCGGAACATCTGCTTTCAGTTGCTCCGTGAGGCTCGTCTTGGATTTGGTTGTATTGGAGGCCATAAGGATCGGTTTTGAAAACTTTAGGCATCACGCCCTACCGCCCCGCTGGGTGCAGGCTACCCATCGGCAAACGGGCCAGCGCTGACTGTTCAATTGGTCGAAGAGGATTGATGGCCCGTCAGGACGGCGTCTTGGCCGTCTGCACGACATAAACGTCGATCAGCGGCTTGGCTCGGCGGATTTCACGATCCGGCAACATAATCATGTATAAGGGGCCGTTTTTAGCGCCGCTGGAGTTGTTGGTCACCATCATCGGGTTCAATCCTTCCGCCCGCAAAATTTGCAGCAGGGAGTCCACGTCGCCGTAGTAGATGGAGTTGTACACCGGGCGCAGCACTTTGCGCTCGCGCGGCCCCATTGCCCCCGCCGAGCGGCTGCTCTGCCTTGCGCGGAATGCGCCCATGGAGACCACCTTGGGGTGATTGATCGGTGGCGCCGGGTGTCTGCGCAACAGGGTATCCACATAAGCAAAAACCACGATCATCGCGATGATCGTCAGCACGCCCAGGACACCCTCGGGCAGCTGCAGCCACGTAAGCAGCAGCCCACCCCCGGCCAGATATAGCCCAATGCGGTGATAGGACCGGTTCATGGGATTAACCAGTTGATAGAACTAGTAAATCGCAGTAGTCGTGACGGCATGTTTACCATGCTAATATATAGCGAATCGCGAAGTGAACGACAAGCCGAATGACCACCATGATCGACCCCATTGCCAAACCCTTGCTGGAGCGTTGGATTTACGTCCTGGTAAAAGTGGACTCGGCGTTTCTGGCTCCCTATACGCCCGAGGCACGCAAGCGTATCGAGGCGGAAGGAGGCTACGGGGAAGCTTTCATACCTTTTCTTCGGCGCTTTTTGCGGGCCCTGCAAGATACACGGTGGCAGGCGGGCAGCTATTACCCTGGCGGCTGGTACCGCGGTCTGCTGGAAGCCGGCACCGTCCCGCCGGAACAGGCGGATATCACGCCCCAGGCTCTGGCCCCTTTCTACCAGGAGGAGTTCCGGATCAAGTCTGACGGGAGTTGGTACGTTGGCAAAAAGCGCATCGAAGGGCCCGTGCAACGGTTCTTCCTCAACAATCTCTATTTTGACAGCGATTTGCAGCGTTATGTGATCCGTTATCGGCTGGAGTTTCATAACGAGACTCGCTATCTGCACCACGAATCCCCCCCCTATCGTGTGCTGCAAACCGTGGATCGTGAAGGGCGCATTGAACTTCTGCTCAACGATGGTACGACTGAGGTTCTGCAGCCCGGTACTCTGCGCCTGGACGGCCAGGAGAGGTTGTTCTGCGCCGTCAAGGCGGAGGGGCTGCCTGCACAGTTCGGGGATAACGCTCGCTGGCAGTTGCTCCAGCAGGTGGAGGAGCGCGAGTCTGGATGGGTGTTGTGCCTGGAGCAGCAGGTACTGCCCCTGATGCTTGATGCCCCTGCGGAGTTCCCTGGTGGCACCTGCCATTCCGATTGCTGATAAGGGATTTTCGAGGGGCCGTGTACAAACTTTCTCATGACATCGAGAACGACCTGGAGCATACCATTCCTCCGGAGGGAGGCTGGGACAGTGCTTTGCTGTTCGAGGTCATGACGGAGCGCTCCCTGGACCTATTGGAAGCCGGCAGCCAGAGCAGGGTGATGGATCAGGCTTGTGGCATGGGCCAGGACCTGCTCAGCGTTGCGGCGCGCCAGGTTTCCGCGAGTGTGGCCCTATCTCCCCGCGGCATCACACCCGGCACGGCCTTTGCCGGATTCGCGCTGGGGCTGGAGCCGTCCAACCGGATGATCCGTTACGCTCAGTTGATGGCGCGCCGGCAGGGAAACACGGTGCGGGGGCGTGTGCTGCTGCTGCGCTCCCTGGCAGAGGCGATGCCCATCCGGGAGAATTGCCTGGACGCCGTGCTGTGCAAAGGCGCCATGGATCATTTCATCGATCCGCACATGGCCCTGGCTGAAATCGCCCGGATACTCAAGCCGGGAGGACGTGCCGTCGTGGCTCTGGCGAACTACGACTCGCTCTCCTGCCGGCTGGGCAGGAGGTTGGACATCTTGCAGCGCCGCTTTCGGCCCGCCTATGCGCCTACGGATCATCCCTATTTTGAGCCCCCGCCGGATCATATGACCCGGTTCGGGTTTCGCGATATCGCCACGCTCCCCGCCCCGCCCCTGCACATCCGGCGCGTGGAGGGAATCTCCCTGCTGTGGGGATTTCCACCCTGGACGCGTCTTGTGGCGCTGGCGCCGCCGCTGCTGCGTAGGGTACTGCTGAATACGGCCTTTGTGCTGGGCCGCTTGCTGCCCCGCTGGGCGGATGTGATCATTGTGCAGGCCGTAAAGGATGGCGGCTCTTTCGCAACCTGAACAGTATGACCAGCCGAATGAAGCGCAACACCTTCCAGCAATCCCTGCACACTGTGCTCGCTCATAGCCATCCGCTGGCCGCCGAGCAGGTCTCGTTTCATGAGGGCCTGGGGCGGGTGCTGGCCGCGGACGTGGCTGCCACCCAGGACGACCCACCGGCCCCCAAGTCCGCCATGGACGGCTTCGCGCTGCGGGCGGCCGATACGCGGGAGGCCGGTGCCGGCCGTCCCGTCACCTTGATGTATTCCGAAGTGGTGGGCGCGGGACATCTGGCGCGGGGTGTCGTGCGCAAGGGCCGGGCAATGCGGCTGATGACCGGGGCGCTCCTGCCCAAGGGCGCCGATGCAGTGGTTAAGCAGGAGGATACCCTTCCCGCCGGAGATGGGGCCTTTGCCATCATGCAGCCCCTTGTCTCCGGAGAAAATGTTGTTCCCGCCGGAGCACGGATGAAGAAGGATGAAATCGCCCTGCACGCGGGGGAAGTGATCAGCCCTCAAGGCCTGGGCTTGCTGGCAAGCCTGAACAGGAACCGCCTTAATGTGGTGCGGCGTCCCCGGGTGGCCCTGCTGGCCCTGGGGGATGAGTTGGTGGAACTGGGCCAGCCGCTCCAGCCGGGTCAGCTTCACGTGAGCAACCTCTATGCGCTGGAGGCAAAGGTTGCCAAATACGGGGGCCAGCCCCGGCGGCTGGGCATCGCCGGGGACAACCCCGACTTAATCCTGCGTCTGTTGCGCCCGCGACTGCCCGATCCGGAGCGGCTTGGCGATCCCCTGGCCTGCGAGATGCTGGTCACCCTGGGCGGTTCCCACGGCGGCGACTTCGACTTCGCCCAGCACGTGCTGGAGGCCCTGGGCGCCAAGATTCAATTTCGCCGCACCCGCCTCAGCCTGGGTGGCTCCACCCTCTTCGCCACCCTGGGGCGCACCCTGCTCTTTGGATTGCCCGGCACGCCCGTGCCTTCCCTGGGTGCTTTCGAACTGCTGGTGCGGCCCGCACTGTGGCGGCTGGCCGGCCGGACGGAACTTGCCCATCCCAGGCTGATGGCCCGGCTCACCGCACCGGTATCCGCATGGAATGATGCAACCTGCTTTAGCCCCGGCTGGCTGCGATTTGATGAACCGGGAGCCCCCACCGTAACTCCTCTGAGGGACCGGGGGGTTTCCGGGCCTCGCAACGGAGTACTGGCAAATGCCCTGATCGAAGTGCCGGAAGGCGCGGAAGGTCTGATGGCGGATCAGCAGGTCTCCGTGCAATGGCTGGGGGATTAGCTGCGTCTGGTGAGTGACCGTGCCCCGCACGGCGCAGTCAAAAACTGTACTTTGCTTCAAGGATGATGCGGTCGTTGTTGCGCGCCGCATCCAGCAGGTCATTGCCCGGATGGTAGGTGACCATGCCCGCGGTGACGGAAAAGGCATCCATCACATCGTAGGTGGCCGAGTAGCGGCGCACGCTGCCCTCATCGGCTTTGCTGCCGAAAAACAGCGCGAACACCACAACCTGCAGGGTTTGCCGCAGCAGATCGGCGCGATAGGAAAATGCGAACTGGTTGAGGTTCTTGCGGGCGCTGTCGGGCGTATTTGCCAACTCGTCACGGAAGTCCAGCAACAGTTGATCCGCCGCCTCGACGGTGATGGTGGAGTCGGGAATCGGCGTATACTCGAAGCCCACCAGCGCATCCAGCCGGGTGAAGGTCTCGCCGGGGCGGTTGAAGAATTCGAGCCCCTCGAACAGGGCCGCCTCTGCTTTCAGCAGCCACTGACCCAGGGCGATGTTGTAGGCCGCCCCGACCATGGTGATCCGGCTGTGCTGCCGCTCGCAGGCCCCTGGCGTGAAGCAGGCCATCAGGTCCGGATCTCCACTGGGCGAGACGAAGTGAGCGTCGTCATTGAACATGCGCGCCCAGTAGAACGCCAAGTCATAGCCTGAGAATATGCCGCTCAGGGCAAGGGCGAACTCCGTGCCGCCGCCTCCATCTTGCGCCACGCGCTCCGGGGGCAGGGGCACGGGAGACGGGAAAAAATCGCTGCCAAATACCGGGGACTTGTTGAAGCGAATCTCGTGGATGGCGATGGCGGTCAGGTCCCACTCGCCGAAATAATAGTCGAAGCGGGACATGGTGACCGGCAGGCGGATATCCTCGATGTCCACCACCCCCGGCTCGCGGTTGTCCACCGGGTTCAGCACGTCTGTCACACGGATATTATCCGACTTGCCCCATACCACGATCTGCCGTCCGAGTTTGACATCCAGATCATCCGTGATGGAGCCTTGCAGATAGACTTCGCGAAATTCGGATTCCTGCTCGTAGGTGTCGAGCACTTCCTGGGTATAGGATTCCCGCCCATTGAGCTGGTAGGCAAAATCCTTGTTGAACTGACCGCTGATGAAAGCTTTCCAGTTGCCGTTGAAATCGAGGTTCAGTTCCAACTGCAATGCGGTGCGCAGCTTTGAAAGTCCCCGGTAGTCGGTCTGCCCGGGCAGGGGCGCATCCTGGGCATAGTTGTAGGAGCTATCCAGGCGCACGAATCCATCCAGCGAATAAAACGACGGACCTTCCTCTTTCGTAGAGCTGTCCCCCGCTTCCGTCGCACCGCCTTTTGCTTCCCCGGTCGAGTCGTCGAAGCCGCTTTCCAGGTCCGGTTGCGCCGCCTCTCCCCTGTCTTCCGGAGAGGGCTTGTCGTCAAAGCCGGAGATGATTTCGTCCAGATTTTCCTGGGCCTGCCCGAGGGTGGGGGAGGATTTAGGAGCTTCCTGCGCATGCGCGGGCTCTGTTCCACCCATAAGCAGAACCGCTGCGGCAAGCAGCGCGATTAGGGAGACGGGTACTGTGCCCGGGAGACTTGCTGTCATGCGCGAAATACGAACGTTGCTGCGCCATGCTCCTTTTGCTTCACGGAACGCCCTTAACATGAATTCAATTCCTGCTGGCCCGAGGCCGAACTATCGGCCTTCCCCCAACGGGCCATGATACCACGGCCGCGTTCGGTGCGCGTAATCAGCTCCATCATCGCCGGAGCCAGCAGAATATCCGCGAGCAGTGCGATGATGAGGCACAGGCCTATCAGAAAGCCGAACTGAATGAGGTTGTTCAGTGAGGCGAACATGAACAGCCAGAAGCCGGTAACCAGCACCAAGGTGGTGAACAGAATTGCCCGCCCCGCATTGAGCATGGTCTGCCGGACCGCCTCGCCCACGTTTTGGCTCCTCGCATAATAGTTTCGGAAATCGTGGAAAAAATGGATCGTGTCGTCCACCGCCAGCCCGATCGCCACTGTGCCCAACAGCATATTCGACATATCCAGCTTGATGTCCATCCAGCCCATCACGCCCATGGTGACCACGATCGGGGCCAGATTGGGCAACATGCTTATCAGGCCGATCCGCCAGCTTCCCAGAATCAGGATCATCAGCAGCGTTATTACGGCCCCTGCGATAATATAGCTGCGCCCCATGCTTTGCATCATCAACTGAATGGTCTGGGTGAACAGCTTGATCGATCCGGTCACCGCAATATTTGCGCTGTCAGGGAAAAGGCGGTGGGCCTCCCGCTCCAGACCCTTCACGAAGCATTCGTACTTCGAGGCTTCCTGCACCAGTACGCGGGCAGTACCTTCCGCCGCGGTATTCCGCCGCCGTATCCTTCAAGCTTAGTCGCCTTCCACGGCTGGCTCCAGATTGCACCATCGTTCCGTCAGGGTGCGGCCGTAGCTGCTCCTGATCACCAGGGTCAGCATCGCCGGGGCGAGCAGAAAATCAGCCGCCAATGCGAACAGCAGGGCAATACCCGTCAGCAGGCCGAAGTTGAATACATTGTTCAAGGTGGCGAACATGAACAGCCAAAACCCGATGACCAGCACCAGGGTCGTGAACATCATGGCTCGCCCAGTTGTCAGCAGGGTTTCCCGCACGGCCTCCTGGACCGATTTCCCCTCACCGTAGTAGCGCCGGAAGTTGTGGAAGAAGTGGATCGTGTCGTCCACCGCCAGCCCCAGGGCGATGCTGCCGATCAGCAGCGTAAACACATCCAGGCGAATGTCGAAATAGCCCATGATCAGGCCCATTGTGAGCACGATGGGGGCGAGATTGGCGATCATGGATAACACGCCGATGCGAATGCTGCCCACCAGCAACATCATCATGATGGTGATGACCACGGCGGCGATGAGATAGCTTTGTGCCATGCTCTGCATCATGGTGAAAATCATCTGGGTAAACAGATTCAGCTCGCCCGTGATGGTTACGGTGGCATTGTCTCCCAGGAGGGCCTCGGCTTCCCGACGCAAATCGCCGACGAATTCCACGTACACCTCGGTGTCGTCCCAGGGCACGATCAGGGATAGCCGCGCCTTGCCCAGTTGGCTGTCGACGACATCCTCCAGATCGTCGCTGCCGCTGTTCTCGAACAGCAGTAGTTCCTGCGCGATCAATTTCCGGTTCTGCGGCACGGTATAGAATTCCTCCCGGTTTTCGTTGAGCGCCTTGTTGATCTCCTTGAGCACATCCACCACCGAGTTGGTCTTGCCGACGTAGTGGCTTCCATCCGGCTTGGTCTGCTGCTCCGCGTAGCGGGCCAGGGCTTCCATTTGGTTGAGCACCTTCGGTTCGTACAGGCCGTTCTCCTTGCCCGTGTCCACCACCACTTCCAGGTTCATGGAGCCCTTGAATCGCTCATCTACCAGTTCGATGCCCTTGCGCAGTTCCAGGTCCTTGGGGAACCAATTGAGGAAGTTCATGGAAAAACGCAGGCTGAATAGCCCGCCTATGGCCAGAACCATAACGACCGCGGACACCAAGACGATGCCCAAGGCCCGCGACGTGGCGAAATCGGCAATAGCGACCAGCACGCGGTCGAACCCGCCCGTGCCGCGCCCTTTTCCGAGCCACGCGGTCCGATGGACGGGCAATATCGCCAGCAGGGCGGGCGTGAGTACAAGGGTGTAGACGAAGGCCAGCAATACGCCGATACCCGCGAATATGCCCAAGTGGGCTACCGGCGCCATTTCCGCATTGGAAAATGCGAACAGCCCCGCCGCCGTGGTCAGGCTGGTCATGAGAATGGGAAAGCCCGAGTGCTCCAATGTGTCAACCAGGGCCTGCTCCTTGTCGCCACCGGCCTCATAGTACCTATAAAATACGGCCATCAGATGCACA
>JAPUIH010000368.1 GCA_027297205.1 SAR324 cluster bacterium
CCGCATAGGAATTGCGCCCGGCCCGCGTTGCTTTGGCAGTCAATCCGTAGATCCGATTCAAACATTGCTTCCGGCATGAGACGGACAGGCGGTGCCGAACCGCCGGTGCCGCATCCCTCGCACCGGGCAAACCCCAGGGAAGCACCTCTGGTAAGGCTTGCGCGGCGGCTTCGTTTAGTTTAACATTAAAATATATTTGTTTTCCAAAGGAGTATTTTGTTTATGGAAGCGTCGAATTCCGATGCGGGCGCAATACGCCTGCTGGCCGTCGCCGGAAGCATGCGGGCCGCCTCGTTCAACCGGAAATTGCTGGCCGCCGCCGTGGCTACGGCCGAGCAGGCGGGAGCCCAGGTAGAGGTGATCGAACTGCGTGAGCTGGAACTTCCACTGTACGATGGCGATTTGGAGGCGAAAAGTGGCGCGCCCGACAGTGCGAAGCGTCTAAAGGAAAAAATCGCCGCCGCAGATGGACTGCTTATCGCCTGCCCCGAGTACAACAACTCCATTCCCGGGGCGTTCAAAAACGCTATCGACTGGGCCTCACGTGGGCCGGACCGGGTTTTTCCGGGAAAGGCCGCCGCCATCATGGGCGCCTCGCCGGGCGGATTCGGCGCAGTGCGGGCCCTGCTGCATCTGCGGCAGGTACTTAACTCACTGGGCGTGTGGACGGTGCCGGGTCAGGTCACCATATCCAAGGCGGGAGATGCGTTTGACGAGGCGGGAGCCCTGCGGGACCCGGCCCTTACAGAGCAACTGGATACTCTGACCGGGCAATTGTTGGAGTATATCGGGAGCAGACGGCGGAACGCAGCGGAGATATCCACGGCTGGTGGGTCAATGCCTCCTGAAACCGCTTCGGAAAGCAAAACAGCTTAGTGGATGCCTTATGCTGAACCTGCGGCCCGCCAGGGAAAGAGGCCATGCCAATTATGGCTGGCTGGACACGAACCACAGTTTTTCCTTCGCCAACTATCACGATCCCGCCCACATGGGATTCCGCGATCTGCGTGTAATCAATGAAGACCGCGTTACCCCCGGCGCTGGATTTGACGCGCATCCCCATCGCGATATGGAAATCATCAGCTATGTGCTGGACGGCGCCATAGAACATCGGGACAGTCTGGGCGTTGGCTCGGTCATCCGCAGGGGCGAAATACAGCGCATGACGGCCGGCACGGGCATTGTCCATTCCGAGTTCAACCACTCCCAGGAAGAGCCCCTGCACTTTTTCCAAATCTGGATCGAACCCCGCCAGACGGGCCTGGAGCCGGGCTACGAACAAAAGCAGATCGATCCGGACAAGGCCCGCGGAAATTTGCATCTGATTGCCTCTCCCCAGGGCGGGGACGGCGCAATCCTGATTCATCAGGACGTGAAGATCTACACCGCGCGCCTGGCCCCCGGAGACGAGGTGCGCCACGCGCTATCGCCGCGGCGCCATGCCTGGCTGCAACTGGCCACGGGCGCCGTCGACCTGAACGGACAATCCATGGGCAAAAGCGACGGCGTGGCGGTGAGCGAGGAATCGGAATTGAGCATCCGCGTCGAACAGGAAACCGAATTGCTGCTGTTCGACCTGGCCTGACTCCCGCGGCGGCAGGCAAAGATTGCGGAGTGTGCAAGATGGGAATGTTGATCGAAGGTCAGTGGGTCGAAGATCCCCCGCGGCGCAATGACGCGAGCGGGCGCTTCATGCGCGCGGAAACCGTGTTCAGAAACCGGGTCACCGCGGACGGAAGCTCGGGCTGCAAGGCGGAAGCTGGGCGCTTCCATCTCTACGTTTCCCTGGCCTGCCCCTGGGCGCACCGCACTATGATCCTGCGCAAGCTGAAGCGGCTCGAAGATGCCATCTCCCTGTCCGTGGTGGATCATTTCATGGGGGACGACGGCTGGCATTTCAGTGACAATCCCGGCGCTGTTCCGGACACCGTAAACGGAAAGCGCTTGCTGCGCGAAGTGTACCTTGCGGCGGATGCGGCCTACACCGGGCGGGTGAGCGTGCCAGTGTTGTGGGACAAGCAGCAAGGCACCGTGGTCAACAATGAGTCCAGGGAAATCATGCGCATGTTGGATTTGGAGTTCGACGCCGTCGGCGGCGGGTCCGTGACCTTCTGTCCACCCTCCCTGCGCCGCCAGGTGGACGAAACCATCGATGCAATCTACCAGCCCATCAACAATGGCGTGTACCGTTCAGGTTTCGCCGGGTCACAGAAGGCGTACGAGGAGGCGGTGGGAGAGTTGTTCGATGCGCTGGACCACTGGGAATCAGTGCTGGACAAGCAGCGTTACCTGGCCGGGGACGTGATCACGGAGGCTGACTGGTGTATGTTTACCACTCTGGTGCGCTTCGACCTGGTCTACCACACCCACTTCAAGTGCAACCTGCGGCGAATCATCGATTATCCCAACCTGTGGAACTACCTGAGGGAGCTATTCCAGGTGCCCGGCGTGGCCGAAACCTGCAACTTCGAGCATATCAAGCGCCACTATTTCGAGAGCCACCGCAGCATCAACCCCCTGGGCATCGTACCCCTGGGGCCGGGGAATGTGGATTTCAACGCGCCCCACGACCGCGAGCAAAAGTTTAGTTCTTGACCCGGTTTTTCGAAATTCCGCCGTGGTGCCGCCGTGGCGCTTGCGCACGGCCTTAGCGCCCGTCGAGAAACCACTCCTGGCAGGCCGCGACACCGCTGCCCAGGGGAATGTTCATGCCCATGGCGCGCATGCCCATTTCCGTGCCGGCCAGGGTGGCCAGCACCTCCAACTCGTTCAGGTCGCCCAGATGACCGATGCGGAAAGCCCGGCCGTTTAGTGGGCCCAGCCCATTGCCCAGGGCAAGCTCGATTTCCCGCTCCGTATACTCGATCAGCGCATTGGAATCCACCCCCTCGGGCAGCATCACGGTTGCCAACACGTTCGAGGCTTCCTCCGGTTTTGCAGCCAGGATTTTCAGGCCCCAGGCCCGCACCGCGCGGCGCACGCCCTCCGCGTAGCGGGCGTGGCGGGCGAACACCTGCTCCAGGCCCTCCTCCAGCAGCATATCCAGGGCCTCGTTCAGCCCGAACAGCAGTTGAGAGGCGGGGGTGTAGGGAAAGAATCCGGCGGGGTTCTTTTCCAGCATCGCGCCCCAGTCGAAGTAATGCTTGGGGGTTTGGGCGGCCTGGTAGGCCAGCAGCGCCTTTTCACTGACACAGAGCAGGCCCAGCCCCGGCGGCAGCAGCAGCCCCTTTTGGGAACAGGTCACCAGCACGTCCAGGCCCCACTCGTCGAAACGCAGATCGAGGCTGCCCAGACCGCTCACCGAGTCCACCAGCAGCAGCGCCGGATGGCCCGCGCGGTCCATGGCCTCCCGGATAGACTTCAGGTCCGTCATCACGCCCGTGGAGGTCTCGTTGTGGATGGTCAGGACGGCTTTAAAGCGGTGCGCCTTGTCCTTGCTCAACTCCTCGTATACCTGCTCGCCGGAAATGCCGCTGCCCCAGGGCAGTTCCACCCGTTCCACGGCATAGCCCAGATTCTGCGCGGCCTGGGCGTACTCTCCACTGAAATGGCCGATCACGAAGGCCAGCACTGCATCGCCCGGAGAAAGGGTGTTGACCAGGGAAGCTTCCCAAGCCCCTGTGCCGGAGCTGGGAAACACGATGGGCGTGCCATGCCCGGTCTTGAAGACCTGCTTCAGTTTGGGAAAAATGTCCTTGGTGATGACCGCGAAGTTTTCCCCCCGGTGGTTGATCACCGGGCGGTCCATGGCTTTCAGCACCCGGGCCGGAATATTTGAAGGTCCGGGAATTTGTAGAAAATGTCGTCCTGGCATGTCGTCTTTGCTCTGTGGATAGTTGTTGCCCGGTGCGCCGCCGCAATTGCAGGCAGCGCCATGATTTGAGTTTCCAGCTCTCGCAAAATCCTTGCACAATCCTTATGCGTACGGTCCCGTCTTAGGGCTGCACCGCCACCAGGGCCTGTTCCAGGTCTTCCAGCAGGTCCTCGATATCCTCTATGCCCACGGATAGACGGATCAGGCTGTCGCGCAGGCCGTTGGCTTCCCGTACCTCCTTGGGAATGGAGGCATGGGTCATAATGGCCGGATGTTCCACCAGGCTTTCCACCCCGCCCAGGCTCTCGGCCAAGGCAAAGACCTTGGTGGCGGAGCAGAACCGCTTCGCCTTTTCCAGGGAGTCTTCCGCAAGTTCGAAGGAGATCATCCCGCCGAAGTCCCGCATCTGCCGGGAGGCCAGCTCATGTTGGGGATGTTCGGGCAAGCCGGGGTAGTAAACCCTGCCCACCCGGGGATTGTCCTCCAGATAGCGGGCCACCCGCATGGCGTTTTCGCAATGGCGTTCCATGCGCACGTGCAGGGTCTTCAGTCCGCGCAGCACCAGAAAGCAGTCCTGCGGACCCGGCACGGCCCCCACGGCGTTTTGCAGGAAGGCCAGCTTTTCCGCCAATTCCTCGTTGTCGGTGATCGCCGCGCCGCCGATAACGTCGGAATGGCCACCCAGATACTTGGTGAGGCTGTGGACGACAATATCCGCGCCCAGTTCCAGGGGCTGCTGCAGGAAGGGCGTAGCGAAGGTATTGTCCACGACGACCAACGCGCCCGCCGCCCGCGCCGCCTCCGCCGTGGCACGGATATCCACCACTTTCAACAGCGGGTTGGTGGGGGTTTCGATCCAGACCAGCTTGGTGCTGGGCGTAAAGACCCGCTGCAGACCGGCGGTATCCGCCATGTCGATAAAGC
>JAPUIH010000369.1 GCA_027297205.1 SAR324 cluster bacterium
GGGCAGATTTTGGTTGATATTGCGGAATCTCCTCCGCTAGGAAGGAGAACAACACCCGCATCTGCCAGGAGCAGCACCGTGAAGATCGCCTACTTGATGAAGGACCGTCCCGACTACTTCCACCGCCTTGACGAGAGCGCGCAGTACGTGATCATCGGCCAGGAGCCGGACGGAAGCTATAGTCAGCAAACCCTGGAGGAATTGGCCGATGTGGACGCCCTGATCGTGAGCAACCAGCCGGTCACGGAGCAACTGCTGGCTGCCTGCCCGAAGCTGAAGATCGTGCAGCGCACCGGGGTGGGTTACGAGAATCTCGATTTGGAGGCCGCCGCCCGGCGCGGGGTGCCCTGCTGTAATCTCCAGGGGGTGAACAAGGAATCCGTGGCGGAGCATGGCATGCTGCTCATCCTGGCCCTGGCGCGGCAATTCGTGGAGGCACAGGAACTGACCCGCCAGGGGCGCTGGCAGGAGGCCAAGCAGCTCAACCAGCAAAGCTTCGAATTGAAGGGCAGCACCCTGGGGATCGTGGGCCTGGGCGATACGGGCTCCAACCTGGCCCGGCGGGCGCGCGCCTTCGAAATGCAGATCGTCTACAATGACGTGCGGGACATCGACCCGGAAATCGTGGAATCCCTTGGCGCACGGTACATGGAAAAAGACCAGCTCTACGCCGAGGCGGACATCATCAGCGTCAACACCACTTACAACCCCAGCACCGACGGCATGATCGGCGCGCGGGAACTGGCCCTGATGAAGCCGCAGGCGCGCCTGGTCTGCTGCGCCAGGGGAAACATCATCGACGAACAGGCCCTGGCCGATGCGCTCAATGCGGGCCGTCTGGCCGGTGCGGGGCTGGACGTTTTTTCCAGCGAGCCCATCAGCGAAGACAATCCCTTGCGAAACGCCAAGAACGTGTATATTACCTCCCACATCGCCGGGGTTACGGAAGACGCCATCGCCCGTTCCTTCGCCTGGGCTCACGAAAATGTGCGCAACGTGGTGGAAAAGGGAGAAAAACCGCGCTGGGTGGTGAACGGGTTGTAAGCCGCCGGGGTAATGGCCACCCATGCAGCGCCGCGCTGCATATTGCAAGCAAGACCGCTTTCATCCTGGAGACCACGCAGAACGGAGAAATTTTCATGAAAGTAATGACCGGCAGGGACGCTTTGCTCGACATCCTGGAAGACGAGGGCATCGACCATATCTTTGGCAATCCAGGCACGACCGAGCTGCCCCTGATGGACGCACTGGTGGAGCGGCCCAACCTGAATTACGTGCTGGCCCTGCAGGAAAGCGTGGGCATGGCCATGGCTGACGGATTCAGCCGCGCGTCGGGCAAGCTCTGCGCCGCGAACTTTCATGTGGCGCCGGGATTGGGGAATGCCCTGGGCGCCATTTACAACGCCAAGTTTATCGGCTCCCCGGTGCTGGTCACCGCTGGGCAGCGCGACCACGGCCATGGACTGACCGAGCCCCTGCTGGGGGGCAATCTGGTGGAAATGGCCAAGCCGGTGGTGAAATGGGCCACGGAAGTCGAGCAGGTGCAGGACCTGCCTATTGTGATGCGCCGCGCGGCCAAGCTGGCCCTGACGCCGCCCACGGGCCCGGTATTCGTTTCCTTGCCCCGGGACGTGCTGTTGGATTCCGCGGAGATGGAATTGGGCAGCCCCACCCGGCTGGTGTCGGGCAGCCGCCCGGCGGACGAGGTGCTGGAGCGCCTGGCGGAGCGGCTGCTGGCTTCGGAAAATCCGGTCATCATCTCCGCCCAGGAAGTCTGCTTCGAGGATGCTCTGGCGGAATTGGGCGAGGTGTCCGAGCTGATCGGCGCGCCGGTGTATACCCAGACCGTGCCTTGCCTGGCCATGTTTCCCAGCGATCATCCGCATTTCATGGGCGAGCTCGGCAAGGCCCCGGCCAAGGTGCGCGCCTTGCTGGATTCCTACGATATGGCCTTCATGGTGGGCGGGGACGGCCTGCGCTTTTCCGCGCCCTTCCCCGGCGGTCCATTGCCTCCGGGCATGCCCCTCATCCAGCTCGGACTGGAAGACTGGGCCCTGGGCAAGAACTACCCTTCCGAACTGGCCATCAAGGCGGGGGTCAAGGAAACCTTGCGGGCGTTGATCCCCGTACTGGAAGCCAAGCGCAACGACCACCAGGCCGATGCCGTGCAGGCGCGCAGCGCGCGTATCCGCTCCAACAACTGGAGCGTGGCCTGCGCGGAGTTCATGAGCAAGACCGAGGGCCTGTCCGTCTCCAAGCCCATCATGGCTGACTACCTGATGATGCAGATCGCCAAGGAGTTGCCGGAGGATGCTGTGGTGGTGGAGGAAGCCCTCACCTCCAGCGCCAACCTGCTGAAAATGCTGCCCGTCAAGGACAACCGGCGCTTCTACGGCCTGGCCAGCGGCGGGATCGGCTGGGCGGTGGCCGGGGCCATCGGCGTGCAGTTGGCCCAGCCCGACAGGCCGGTGGTGGCGGTGATCGGCGACGGCAGTTCCATGTACAGCATCCAGGCCCTGTGGACCGCGGCGCACCTGAACCTGCCCATCAAGTTCATTATTGCCAACAACCGCTCCTACAGCATTCTCAAGGGGCGTGTGATCAACCTGCCCAACTCGGCCAGCCGGGCCAAGCAGCAGATCATCGGCATGGATTTCAACAATCCGGAACTGGACTTCCCCGCCATGGCCCGCTCCATGGGCGTCAACAGCTATCAGGTCAGCGAGCCGGACGATATCGTGCCCGCCATCCGCAAGGCCATGGCCGAGGACGGCCCGGTACTGCTGGACGTGTTGATCCATGACGGCTACCAGAGCGCCGACTTTTAGGGCCCGTACGAAAGGGAGGGAAGCCGTGCACGCCGCGCCGCCGCGATTGACTTCATGCCGGCCGCCCCCGGCGGCCGGGGCCCGTTAGGCGTGGCCGCACAGGGCGTTCCGCCCCGGCTCGTCTTCGGGCGGGCCATGGATCTGCCGGCGCTGCTGGCAGTGGCAATTACCATCGCCTGCTGGGCGGCAAATTTCCCCACAATCCGCTTCGCGGTACAGGCGTACGATCCGCGTTACATCGCGCTGCTGCGCTTTCTGTGCGCCTCCCTGGCCATGGGGCTGTTCGCGGGGTTGGTGCGCATGCCCCTGCCCGCCCCGCGGGATTGGTGGGCCTTCGCCTTTTTCGGGCTGACCGGCCTGGGCCTGAGCACCCTCGTGCTTACCATTGGGCTGACCACGGTCAGCGCGGGCTCCGGCAGCTTTCTGGTGGGCACCATCCCCATTTTTTCCGCGCTGCTGGCGCGCATTTTCCTCAAGGAGCGCCTGGCGGGCATGGGCTGGCTGGGCATCGCGGTCAGCTTTTCCGGCGTGGGCCTGATCGCCCTGGGGGAGGGGCATGGTTTGCGGCTCAATCCAGGAGCGGCCTGGGTGGTGCTGAGCGCATTTATGCAGTCCATCTTCTACGTGTTCCAGAAACCCTTCCATCTGCGCTACAACCCCCTGCAGATCACCGCCTACACCATCTGGAGCGCCACGGCCTGGCTGCTGGTGTTTCTGCCCGGCTTGCCGGGGGCCGTGGGCGCCGCGCCCCTGGGTCATACCCTGGCCGTGGTTTTTCTGGGGCTCTTTCCCACCAGCATCGCATTCCTGGCCTGGGCCTATGCCCTCTCCCGCGCCAAGGCGGCCAAGGTCACCAGCGCCATGTTCATCATGCCCGCCCTGGCCCTGGGCATGGCCTGGCTCTGGCTGGGGGAAGTGCCCACCCTGTTCAGCCTGGCCGGGGGCCTGCTGGCCCTGGCGGGAGTACTGTTGTTGAATCTGTGGGGGCGTTAGAAGCCCTATGAATTATCGCCTCCGGCGGCCCG
>JAPUIH010000037.1 GCA_027297205.1 SAR324 cluster bacterium
TCGCGGCGGTTTTGGTTTGATGCCAGTGATGGATTGGGCGGAGGGCAGTAAATGGTGAGATCGCCCAGCGAGGGGGCTGCTTAAGCCAGGATCAAGGCGCAGGGGGCCACTCTCAAACGCCACGAACTCTCTGAACGGTGATTCAAATCCTGAAATCATGATATAGGAAATCAGAGTTGGTTTATGACGAGAACTCACCGAATTCAACTTCGATGACTCAAGAACTTCATTACGGCGACAACCTCGACGTACTCCGCGCCAGTCGCGCGGAGCTGGCTTTCCACCAAATCCATTAGTTGGTTCACAGCCTCCGGTTCCGTGGTGGGCGATTCCATCTCCACCCATTCGCGGATACCTTGCACCAGCTCGGTCTCGTCAAAATTCATAGGATTTATCGTCATGGCACAATGCACCTTTGCTCCTCCTGGTTCCTTGCTCACTTTCCAGTTCGGCAGAGGCGCAACCGGAGACCCGCTCCGCCTCGGCTCAATTCGCACCGCGAATCAGATCACCAGAATTTCCTCGTTGTCAAACCGGTCGGACAGCACCACAGGGCCGGACTCGGAGATCAGCACCAAGTCTTCCATGTGGTACCCCACCTTGCCCGGCCAGCGCACACGGGTCTCCACCGTGGAGAGCATATTGGGGGCATAGGGAATGTCCTCAATGGGGCTGATAATGGGCCGCTCGTGGATATTGAGGCCGATGCCGTGGCCGTTATGCGCATAGGGAAAGGGCAGCCCGGCCTGCTCATGCAATTGCACCGCCTTGCCGAACAGGTCCCGCCCCAGCGCTCCCGGCCGCAGCATGGAAATAATTTCGTGGTGAATGGCCCGCAGCCGCCGCCAGATAGATTGGTCTTCCTCATTTGGCTTGCCCACTTTAGCCGTGCGCCCCACATTGGAGTAGTACTCCGAATATAATCCGCCTGCGTCAGCCTTCACGATGTCCCCCTTTTTCACTTTGTAGTCCGAGGCGGTGGCGTGCGGATAGCCTGTGTTGGGGCCGGCATTGATGTGATTGATGGAAATCGAATCGGCCCCTTGGCGCATGATGGCATCGGCCAGCCGATTGGAGAGGGATTTTTCCGTCTCGCCTATCGTCACGGAAGTGAATGTATCGTGCAGCGCCTGCTCCGTGCCACGGAAGCCTCCTGCAATCACTTCAATTTCCCTGGGGGTTTTCAACATGCGCACGCGGGCGAACAGATCCTGGCAGCCTCCCAACTTCAGATTGGGCAGCCGCTCCATCAATTCCCGATAGTAGCGCAGCACCAGCATATCGGTTTCGATGCCGATTTGCCCCCGCCCAAGGTTCATTTCCTCCAGCAGTTCGGCCAGCATGTAGGCCGGGGAGGTCTTGAACTCCACATAGCTGCGGATGTCCGTGATCCAGGAATTTTCCCGCACATAGCCTTCTTCCTCGTTGCACTGGATGAACACCGGCTCGCGCCCCTTGGACCACACCACCAGTGCCAGCCGGTCCCGCGCCCAGACCTGGCTGGAAATAAAGACATCCCCGGCGTAACGCACGTTCTCAGGGGAGATCGCGATCACCGCATCGAATTCGCTCTGCTCCACCGCCTCGCGCAGCCGGCTCATGTTACCCATGGTGCTCCGTCCGTCTGCCGTCATTTTCGCCTCCTATTCCAAGCGCATCTTCGCGCTGGAGATCAACGGGAACGTGACATTTTGCTTGACCGTTTTCCAGGGCAGGAGCTGGTCGAATTCCTGAAACACCATCATACGTTCCGGCCCGGGCTTGGTATTTCCTCCCCTTTCAGCTTTATTCTGCCCGCCACCGGCTGCATGAAGCCGCCCACGCCCTTGAGCAGGGTCGTTTTGCTGCAGCCGGAGGGACCTGGCAGGATAAAGCGGTCGGAAGGATACACCTGAAAATCTACCTGCTACGCGGCCGTGACGATGTTTTCCTTTGTCTTGTACTGCGGCGTCACACCCTCCACTTCCGGCAGGGACTTTCAGTTCTCCGATCCCTTGGCCGAGACGGGAGCGCTTTTGGCTTTTCCCATCCTCTTCCTGGAGCTGTCCAGTTGTAGAGTTGTGCGTACCTCGGCGTAGGCCCGCTGTTCTCACTGTCCGGCATTTGTGTTTTTCGGTGATTATCACTAGCACAGAGGAAATAGAATACCTAGACACGGGTCTGCCCGCCTGGAGCGTAGCGGCTACAACTTGCCGGTTCCGCCTTCGGCCATGGTGGGGGGCCGATTCGATTGTTGTGCCCGGCCCGCCCTGGTTCGTAAAAGGAGCTATGCATGCCCAAGATTATCGCCGACGCCATCGACCAGTTGATCTCCATCGAAATGCGCTATGCCAGCGGCCTGCCGCGCGGAGTGATCCGGCCCATCTACGAGGCCGCCCGGGAAGCGCAGGGGGGAGAGCCCCTGGTGTATCTGGCGGCGCAGAAACTGCGCGAGGTGGCGGGCCCAAGGGATTTCGTGCTCATCGTCACGGGTTCGGGCCAGCGCTTTGGCCTTCCCAAAGGAGAGACGGACGGGCCCCTGGGCGCGGCCTCCCTGGGCCGCGTACTGGATTTCGGCCTGGGTGCTCGCATCATATACATCTGCGATGAGCCGCATATCGATCCCATCGTCGCCTCGGTTGAGGCCGTCGGCATATCCGTGATCGATGAGGAGCGGCTGGAAACACGGCCCCACACCAGTGTTATCGAAATTCATCCCATGGGGGTGGCGGCGGGGCCGGATTTTGCCGAGGCCATGCTGGACAAGTATAGGCCCAAGGCCGTGGTCTTTATCGAGAAGACCGGGCCCAACGCCAAGGGCGTGCACCACAGCATCACAGGCACGCCCAAACCGCCTGAGGACACGGGGCACTGCTTTCATCTCGCGGACAGGGCCGCGGCACGGGGCATCTTTACCCTCGGATTCGGCGATGGAGGCAATGAGGTGGGCAATGGCATCATCCTCGATGCGGTGCGGCGCATTCAGCCGCGGGGCGCGGACTGCGGCTGTCCCTGCGGAGATGGAATCGCCACGGTCACCAAGACCGAAGTATTCGTATCGGCCAGCATTTCCAACTGGGGCGCCTACGGCGTGGCCGCCCAACTGGCCTACGAACTCAAGAAGCCGGGGTTGTTTCAGGACGAGGAAATGGAGGAATTCATGCTGCGCCAATGCGTGGGAGCCGGGGGCACCGACGGCGCTACGGCGGCCCAAATCCTGGCCGTGGATGGTACCTCCGCACGCACGCAAACCGGCTTGGTCACACTGTTGCGGCAGATCATAGAAAACGGCCTGACCGAGGTGGACCGGGGATTCTAGCGCCGCTATACCCCAGCTCGCCGGAATCGGGAAATGTGCCTTCGCCGGCTCGCCCCTGCCGTTGCATGGCACGGAAGTTTGCCTTCCCCTGCCTTTCGAGGGATAAATCCATTCATCCCGGATTTGGTGTCGTCGCGCCGCCCTCAGCTATTCGGGCATGGAGCCGGCGCAAGCTACAGAGGCATCCATGGCCAAACCGTTCTCATTCATCATATTCCCCAAGGCGCGCAGCACCCGGAAGCCGCGCAAAACCGGCCTGACGATCGTGGTGGATTTCGGCATGACTCTCCCCCAGCAGCGGGGCATGCTGGAAATGTCTGCCGACTATGAACTGCTCCCCTGAGATCGCTCCAGTATTAGAGTTAGGCCTGGACGATCCGATTCTGCGGCATCCTCGGTTGGTCCAGTTCAACCCCGTGACGATTAATTTAGAATGATCACGACCATTCTAAATTAATATTGCAGGTACAATTTGGTTCGCGATTGGCGTAATCCAATACTTATGGCAGTTTTGGATTGGG
>JAPUIH010000370.1 GCA_027297205.1 SAR324 cluster bacterium
GGTCGTAGCGGCGGATCATGGACTCTTTGCTGCAAATGTTCAATCTGCCCAGCAGGGCCAACAGGATCGCGGAGTAGTCTTCCTGCCGTGGCGGCTCCGGCTCGGCCAGGCTGGACGGGTGCCAGACGGCATTAATTTTCATGGCGGGCAGCCCGTCATGCAGGAAGGACAAGTCAAGCAAGGCCACGGGCTCACCCGCGTAGTACGCGGCGAAGGACCCCGAATCCGTGAATTCCCCCAACACGGTGGATTCCACATCCATGGCCCGAGACAGCGCCAGCAACTCCTCCAGCTTATGCGGAGGCACGGCCAGGCTCATCCGTTCCTGAGCTTCGGAGATCAATATTTCCCAGGGTTGCAGGCCCGGATACTTGAGGGGTGCGCGATCCAGGTGCAACTCCGCCCCGCCGCTCATGGTGGCCATCTCGCCCACGGACGAGGAAAGACCCCCGGCGCCGTTGTCGGTGATGGCGTTGAACAATCCCCTGTCGCGGGCGGCCAGCAGGAAGTCGAACATTTTCTTTTGCATGATCGGATCCCCGATCTGCACCGCCGTGGCCGGCGAGGCCTCGCTCAGCTCCTGGGAGGAAAAAGTGGCTCCGTGGATACCGTCTTTTCCGATGCGCCCGCCCACCATTACGATTTTGTCGCCGGGGTCGATCCATTTCTCATGGCCGGGCCGCCCGGCGATCCGTGCGGGAAGCAGCCCCCCGGTACCGCAGAACACGAGGGGCTTGCCCAGAAAGCGCTCATGAAAAGTCACGGACCCGTTAATGGTGGGCACACCGCTCTTGTTGCCGCCATGCTCCACGCCCATCCGCACGCCTTCATAGATGCGGCGCGGATGGAGCAGGCGCGGGGGCAGGGCTTCATCATAAAAAGGAGAGGCGAAGCAGAACACGTCGGTGTTGAACAGCAGTTCCGCTCCCCGCCCGGTGCCAAAGGGATCGCGGTTCACACCTACGATGCCTGTCAACGCCCCCCCGTAGGGGTCCAGGGCGGAAGGCGAATTGTGAGTCTCCACCTTGAACACGAAACTCCAATCGTCATTGAACCGCACCACCCCCGCGTTGTCCGTAAACACGGACAAGCACCAGTCGTCCGCGCCCAGCGCCTCGCGCACAGTCCGCGTGGCCCCCTGGATGTAGGTCTTGTAGAGTGAGTGCACGTTTTCCGTGGCGCCGTGCTCATCGGTATAAGCGATTTCCGCATTGAAAATCTTGTGCTTGCAGTGCTCGGACCAGGTTTGGGCCAACACTTCCAGTTCCACATCCGTAACTGCATCGCCCAGCCCTGCCTCACGCCGCGTCTCCCTCACATCCGGCCGGAGAAAGTGGGCCTGGATAGTCTCGATTTCCTCCCGGCTCAGGGCCAGCACCCGCGCTGTCGAGAGTTCCACCAGTGCATCCGTGGAATCCATGGCGAAGGTCTTCACCTGCACTGGATTGGTGAGGGAAACCCGTGGCAGCCGGAACAGCTGCTCCCTGCCCTCGGGCCAATCCTCCTTGGCCAGCACCAGCACCTGGTGGATCAGATCATTGGCCAGCCATTCGGAGGCCAGCCCCTCGGCTTCCCCACGCGAGAACTTTCCGGTGAGAAAATAGCCGGTGGCCGTATGGACATGATGACCCTCCGCCAGGGGCGCTCCCAGCCGGAATTCCAGGGATTCCTGGGCCGTGCGGCCCACGTTGTCCGTTACCCCGGGGCGAAAGCCCACTTCCACATACCAGTCAAACTCGGTATCGGCGATGGCTGCACCGTCCACCCGGCAGCGGTGCAGCACCGGGTCGGCAAACAAATCCTCACCCAGCCCTTGTAGAAAGCCGGAGCTGTCTCCGTCCGCGCCGCCCCCATTCTGCGGAAATGCCTCGTCGTCGAACAAGTACACCGCACAGGTGCGGACGGCTTCCAGGGGCAGGTCGGAAAATCTACGGATGCGCGCGTGCAGGCTGGCGCCTTGGGGGTCCGGGTGTTCGGGAGCGGTTACGACTTCAATACGGTGGATCATATCCGCGCGGGACCTATGGAAATTTGGGTTGCCCGGATACTGTCGGTGCGGACATCAGATACCGCGGTGCGATCATGATGAAACAAAATCCTGACGGCCCGAGAAGGCTTGGCTCAGGGTGACATCATCGGTAAATTCCAGGTTCGCCCCCACGGGCATGCCCCTGGCCAGCCGGGTGATTTTCTCCGCCTTTCCTTCCAGCACCCTGCTCAGGTGGAGCGCCGTGGCCTCCCCCTGCAGGGACGGGTTGGTGGCAATAATCAATTCCTGGGCCGGCTCATTTTCCAAACGGCGGGCCAACTCACGAATCTTGAGCTGCTCCGGGCCCACGCCGTCCAGGGGTGAAATGACGCCCATCAGCACGTGGTAGCGGCCCCGGAAGGCCCCGCTGCGCTCGATCACGTAAATGTCCGAGGGCTGTTCCACCACGCAGATCACCCGCTCATCCCGCCGCGGGTCCTGGCAAATTTGGCAAAGCGCCTCTTCGGCGAATCCGGAGCAGCGTTCGCAGAAGCGGATTTTTTCCTTGACCTGCAACACTGCGTCGGAAAGGGCCTGCGCCCTGGCCTCGTCATGGCGAAGTATGCTGAAGGCCAGCCGCTGGGCGGTCTTTTGTCCAATTCCGGGCAGCCGCGCCAGTTCCTGTACGAGCCGTTCCAGGGACGGCGGAATGTTCATGTGGTGAGTCCAGGAATTTTCAGTCCACCGGCCATCTTGGACATTTCTTCCTGCATCAGCTTCTGGCCCTCGCGGATACCCTCGTTGACCGCCGACAGCACCAGGTCCTCCAGCATGCGGGGATCGTCGGCATTGAGCACCTCGGGGTCGATTGTGATTGAGAGGGCCTCGCCCTTGCCGTTGAAGCGCATCTTGACCATATCGCCGCCCACGGACACGTCGAATTCCTTGCGGGCCAACTCTTCCTGCCTGGCCTTCAGGTTTTCCCCCATTTCCTGAGCCTTGCGGATCAAGTCTCCAATGTTGCCGTTAAACATCCTTGCCCCTGTCCGATTGCTCCTCGCCGGATTGAATACGTTCGATCTTGCCGTTCGGGAAAAACTTCAGGATGCGCTGCACGCCTTCGTCGGCGGCGGCGGCTTCGCGCCGAGTGGCCAGTGCCGCGGCCTGTTTTTGCTCTTCCCTGCCCACCATGCTGCGCACATGCTGGAACTCCCTATTGCTATCACGATTTAGGCGAAGATGAAATGGATCGCCGAAGGCCTCCGTGAGGGATTGTTGCAGTAAATCCAACTCCTCCCGGGAAATTTCTCCAGCCGCATCGGGGGGGTGCAATTCCACCTCACCGGCGCCGATGCTCATCACTTCCGCCCGCCGCAGATCGGCGGCCAGCTTGCGGCGGGTACGGTTGACCGCCTCCACGAAGGCCACCCAGCGCGCATCCTCACAGGGCAGGGGCTCGTCAAGGGGTGGGTGCGTGGCGGGAGCAGACTCGACAGGCGGGTCGTTCTCCATGGACTCCGTAAGTTCCGATGGGGCGTCCGAGGCGGGAGCGGACTCGGCACGGGGGTCGTTTTCCATGGACTCCGTAAGCTCCGAGGGTGCGTCGGCCAGCAACTCGGTTGGCGCCGTATTCGGCGGACTTTGGGAGCGCAGCGGCTGCTGCTCACCGGCCCCACTTGCCTCGGGAGCTGGAGGCTTGGATTGCCGGGGTGGCGCCGCCCCCTCGGCTTCGCCGTCCTGATCAGGGGGAACATCCGCGCTCTGGCCGCCGCCGGCGCTCTGGCCGCCACCCGCGCTCTGGCGCTCCCGGGGGCGGGCGCCCGCGGGAGGGCGGTGTTCCGTCTGGGGAGGTTGCACGGTGGATGCCGGATGTTGATCCAACAGGCCCCGCACCTGCGCCAGCAGCTCGGGCACGCCCACCAGCGGGGCCACCCGGCAGGCTTTTACCAAGGCCATCTCGAAGCAGGCCCAACTGTATTCGCTCTGCCTGAGCTGGGATTCGAGTTCCAGCAGCAGATAAAACAATTGCTGCAGTTCGTCCAGGCTGGCCCCATCCTTGCGGCTGCTGAAGAATTCGAGGGTTTCCGGCGCATGGTCCTGAAAGTAAAGTGCCTTCCCGCCCAGGGTCTTGAACAGGGACAGGTCCTTTACTTCGCGCAACAGGGCCTCCAGCAGGGTACTCAGGTCGTGGCCCCGCTCTACAATCATGGCGAAGGTGGCAAGGGCGTCGGGAAGGGACTTGTCCAGCAGCGCACCCAGCAGGGTCAGCACTTCGCGGCTGTCCATCACCCCCAGCACGCTCAATACCTGCTCCTCCGAAGGGGATGCACCGGCGAAGGCCACCACCTGATCCACCGCGGTCAGGGCGTCACGCATTCCGCCCAGTGCATTGCGGGCGATGGTTTCCAGGGAGGAGGGGGAGAGGTTGATCCCCTCGGCCGCGGTGACGCCGCCCAGATAGTCCACTATCAATTGCGTGCCAATGCGCGGAAAGTCGAAGCGCTGGCAGCGGGATAGAACGGTCTCCGGGATGCGGTGGGGGGCTGTGGTGGCCAGTATGAAGCGGATGTGCGGCGGCGGTTCCTCCAGGGTCTTCAGCAGCGCGTTGAAGGATTCCATCGTCAGCATGTGCACCTCGTCGATGATGTAGGTCTTGTAGGTGCACTTGGCCGGCGTGTACTTGGTGTTTTCCCGCAGTTCGCGAATATTGTCGATACCGCGGTTGGACGCGGCGTCGATCTCATGAACATCCGGGGACGCGTCGCGGGTTATTTCCTCGCAATTGCCGCAGGCGTTGCAGGGTTCGCCGTCCTGGGGATTGAGGCAATTGATGGCCTTGGTGAGAATGCGCGCGGCGCTTGTCTTGCCCACACCGCGGGAGCCGGCAAACAGGTAGGCGTGGGCCGTGCGTCCGTTCCGTACTGCGTTTTTCAGCGCCCGCACCACCGTCTCCTGACCGACCAGGTCCTGAAAACGCATGGGGCGCAGCTTGCGCGCGAGAACGACGTAATCCATGGGGCCGGTTCACCCCCCGATTAAAGAGGCAGGTGCGCCCGCGGGGGCTGGGAAAGCCGGGTTTCCACGGCACATCTGCGGAATCGTGGTGCTGCTTCCTTTCGGACCTGACACGGTAGGAAACCTTAGATTGCGCGGAAACCCAGCCATACGCGCGGGTGGCGGTGACACAATCCCGCCGCGCACCCGTCTTCGTGCATTCTGCAAGTGATCAGAAAAATACAGGGAATATTCTTCCTTGCCAGTTCAAGGTGCCACTCCCTTGCGCCGATCGTCAAGGACAGTGACGGTGATTGCACATTATTCGAATATTATGCATGCAATGGACGAGGAATTGACCGGGGAACTCCAGCCCCCTCCAACCCCCTTATGGTCTTGGGGGGCGAGGCAGGAGACATTTCCGAATTTGTGCCAGGTGCGTAAGCGGCCACGGGCGTTCGCGCCGAAAAGGGAGAACGAAATGTTACTGATGTATTTTGATGATTTCAGGCTGGGTGTGCTCAAGGGCGATGCGGTGGTGGATGTTACCGCCCTGGTAGAGGATATACCGCATACGGGTCCGCACAATCTGATCAGCGGATTGATCGAACGCTTCGCCGATTACCGGAAAAAATTGGAGGACGCGGCTGCGGCGGGCCAGGGAACGCCGCTGGATCAGGTGCGGATCCGTCCTCCGCTGCCCAAGCCCGGCAACATCGAGTGCATGGCGGTCAACTATATGGAAGACGGCACGCGCAGCGAGCCCGCGCCCATCAACGTATTTCACAAGTCGCCCAGCGCGGTGATTGGTCATGGCGACACGATGGTGCTGCCCGACGTGCCCGCCACCATCTTTGAAGGCGAAGCGGAGATCGCGCTGGTGATCGGCAAGCGGGCCAGCAACGTCAAGGCCGCCGACGCCATGCAGTATGTGTTCGGCTACATGAACTTCATCGACGGCTCGGCGCGCGGTCTGCTGCCCACGGGCAATACCTTCTATCAGATGAAATCGCGTGACACATTTGCACCCATGGGGCCGTATCTGGCGACCGCCGACGAGATTCCCGATCCGCACAAACTGCAAATCCGCCTATGGAACAACGGCGTGCTGATGCAGGATTTCAACAGCGACGATATGGCGCACGATATGCCGCGCTGCATCGAGTTCGTGACTTCCATCCACACCCTGGAGCCCGGCGACGTACTGGCCACGGGCACCAACCACCGTGGGCTCAATCCGTTCATGGATGGCGACGAAATCGAACTGGAATGCGAGGGGCTGGGCCGGCTGAAATTTAACGTGCGGGACGATCTGAAGCGCAATTGGGCGCGCATTACCCGGCTGCAGCATCAGGAGAGCGGAGCAGAGGGCGTATCGACCCCCCAGCTTTCCGGCAAGTACGCAAAATAGAGCTGCGTGCG
>JAPUIH010000371.1 GCA_027297205.1 SAR324 cluster bacterium
ATTCACCGCAACGAATTGAAGCAGGGAAACCAGCAACCCGGCCGCCACGCCCGCGGGCAGTGCGGTGCTCAAGACGCGCCATACCATGGGAAAGTTCCGGCGATTAGTGGCAGGGAAGGGAGAACGCGTGACGGGCGTCATGAGCCGAATCGTGCGCCACCGCGGGCTGGACGAATCCGGTCACGAACAGCAGCACCGCCCCCAGCGCGAACGCCCCCGCTACAGCGATCAACCTCTCGGCGCGGGCGCCCTGGAATGGTTTGGAAAAGGGAAAGATTAAACGGAAGCGGGCCGTGATCATGGTTGCTCTCCTTGAGACGAGATTCCTGGTTGGGAATTAACACAAAATGGGCGGTACAGGGATTGAACCTGTGGCCTCCGGGTTGTGATCCCGGCGCTCTCCCAGCTGAGCTAACCGCCCCTGGTTTTGATAATTCCGTCCCGTGGCCCCTTGCCAAGGGAACAGGGGATGCGGCGGCCCGTGCCTAGGGCACGCCTTTCAACTCGGATTTTTTGTTTTTGTTTTCCATAATGCCATCGATCAATCCGTAGATCTTGGCCTCCTCGGCATCCATGAAGAAATCCCGGACCGTGTCCTCCTCCACAGCCTCGATCGGTTGATTCGTATGGTGGGAGAGAATCTGGTTGGTGATGGATTTGAGCCGGATGATCTCCCGGGCGTGAATGTCGATATCGGTGGCCTGCCCTGAAAATCCGCCATAGGGCTGGTGGATCATAATACGCGCATGGGGCAGGGCAAAACGCTTCCCCGCCGCGCCCGCGGCCAGCAGGATAGCCCCCAGGCTGGCCGCCTGACCCATGCAGATGGTCTGAATGGCGGGCTTGACGTACTGCATGGTGTCATAGATGGACAGCCCCGCGGTGAGCAACCCGCCCGGACAGTTGATGTACATGGAAATGTCCGCATCCGGGTCTTCCGCCTCCAGGTAGAGCAGCTGGGCGATCATCAGATTGGCGAAGTGGTCATCCACCACCGTGCCCATGAAGATGATGCGCTCCTTGAGCAGGCGCGAGTAGATATCGTAGGCGCGCTCGCCCCGGTTGGTCTGTTCCACCACCATCGGTATCAAAGTCATGGTATCGGTCTATCCTTAGGCTGATTGATTGTGGGCTCCCGTCCAATGCCGGCGCGGGGAACTAGCCCTCTCCTCCGGATTGCTCTTCGGCGGCAGGGGCCTCCTGGCCCTCATCCACGGCCGGCCTCTCTTGCTCAGGCGCCGGCTCCGACTCTGGTTCCACTCCCTCGGCGGCCGCCGCGCCTGGCTGGGTATTTTGCTGCGCGTCCCCTTTGGACGCGTCCTCCGCCGGGGTTTTGCCCAGCACTCTGTTGCACACGTCTTCCAGCACTTTTCCAGTCAACAACTGCTGCTCGATCTGGAACAGCATCATTTCCCCGTATTGCGTGTTGATTAATTCCGACGGGTTCTTCTGCATCATATAGGCCTGCATGAAGAAGCGTTGCTGCACCTCTTCCTTGGTTACCGAAATTTCGTGCCGCCGGCTCCACTCGTCGACGACGTAGTTCAGACGGAGGTTGCCCTTGATTTTTTCGGTCTCCTCTTTTTTCAGCTTGGCCAGCTTTTTCTTGTCTTTCAGAGCGTCCGGGTCGTTATGGGTCAGCTGATGCTCGAACTCATCCAACATTTGATTAACCAGGGTATCCGGCACATCAAAGGACATCTTCTCCTTTATCTGATCGGTGATGAGCTGCTGGTACTCCATTTGGTTATTGCGTTCCTGCTCCTGGCCCAACTGCTGCTCCACGTTTTCCAGGAACATTTCCAGCGAGTCGAACTGGCCGAACTGAGAGAAAAACGCCTCGTTCAACTCGGGCAATACCTTGCGCTCCACTTTCTTCACCTGCATTTCGAACTGCGCGGTTTTTCCGGCCAGGGTCGCTTCGCCATAGTTTTTGGGAAACTTCACCTTGGCAGTCTTGCTCTCTCCCGCGACGGCGCCCAGGAGGGGCTTTTCGAAATCCTCCAGGAAGCTGCCCGCACCCAGTTCGATACGCTGGTCCGTACCCGAATTGCCTTCGAAAGGCTCGCCTTTCAGTTTACCTTCGAAATCAACCGTCACCACATCGCCTGCTTCGGCCGCCGCGTCTCCCTTGTCGTCCATCTCCGCCCGGGATTTGCGCAATTCCTCGATGCGCGCATCCACGTCCTTCTTGGTGATTTCCACCTGCTTTTCATCGATGGAGATTTCACTGATGGGTGGCGGTTCGAAGGTGGGCACGATCTCAAACTCCGCCTCGAATTTGAACGGCTGGGACTTGTCGATTTCCAGGTTGTCAAACTGGGGCTGGGTGGCCGGCCGCACCTTCATTTCGTCCAGGGCCTGCTGGAAATATTTGGGCAGCAGGCTGCGCGTCGCTTCCTGCTTCATCAAATCCTGAAAGCGCTTCTCGGCCATTTTGCGTGGAAATTTTCCCGGCCTGAAGCCTTTGACCTGGATATGACCACTGATCTGGGAGAACACCTGGTTGTAGGTTGCCTCTACCTCCAGCAGAGGCACTTCCACGGAAATTTTTCGTTTCAGGCTGCTCAGTTCTTCTACGTTCAGTTGCATGGAACCCGTTTCCGCTGGTTTCAGCCCGCAGAGCCCCTTGCCCCGCTTGCCGTATCGTAATTTATTAATGTTTCACTTCGGCGAATTTCCCGCAAGATGGGAATGTATTCGTGGCACGGATTAATTGCAAAAAAATCACAAGGCGGAGCGAACAGGAGGCGCGGAGGCCAGGAAAGCTGGACGGCCATCCCTGCATCCAGTCACCAGCACCCCTCGGTAGCCGGCTTAATAAATTCTCCATATAATATGCTATGCTTGGGCCGCCACCAGCAGAGGAATAATATGGATCCCGAT
>JAPUIH010000372.1 GCA_027297205.1 SAR324 cluster bacterium
TGGGGGTGATATCAGCGGTCAAGCAGAACACCTGGACCGACTACGTGGTGCGAGTGATCAGCATCGCCGGCTTGAGCCTGCCACTGTTCCTCACGGGAATATTGATCGTCTACGTTCTAATTCGTTTTTTCTCCTGGCTGCCGCCGCTGGAATTTCAGGATTTGGCCGACAATCCATGGGAGAATTTCCAGCAGATGATCTGGCCTGCCCTTGCCCAGGCCTTTTACATTTCCGCTCCCATTACCCGTCTCACGCGCTCCCAGATGCTGGACGTGATCCGCGAGGATTATGTGCGTACGGCCCGTGCAAAGGGCTTGCGGGAGCGGGTGGTGATATACCACCATGCGCTCGGCAATGCGCTGCTGCCTGTAGTGACCTTTATTGGCTGGTGGGGCGGAAGGCTGCTGGGTGGGATCATCATCATGGAGTTGATCTTTGGAATTCCAGGCATGGGCACCAGCCTCATCGATGCAGTGAGTCACCGTGATTACCCCACGGTACAGGCCATCGTGTTCATCATGGCCCTGGTATTCCTGTTGCTCAATCTGATTATCGACCTGCTTTATGCGTGGATGGACCCCCGCATCCGGTATGCCTGAGAACTTATCGTAAGCATAAGGACATCCAAGTACCCATGACAATCATGCAATCTCCGCTGAACGGCGCCCAAGTGACCATGGCGGAGGAAATATCTTATCTGCGCAAGTTTTACGTCGTTCTGCGGCGATTCGTGCGCACCCATCCGTTGGGGGCAATCGGTGCGGTAATCGTGATTTTCTGCGTACTGGTAGCGATTTTTGCCCCTCTGATAGCTCCCTACGGGCCGAAGGTAATCGATTTCGATGCCTATATTCCACCCGGCGACGTGCATCTGTTCGGCACGGATCACCTTGGGCGGGACATCTACAGCCGCACGGTCTGGGGCGCACGGCTGTCGCTGTACGTAGGACTGACCTCCGTTGTGGTGGGCATCAGCCTGGGCGCGGTGTGGGGCATGGTCACCGCCTATTTCGGGGGCTGGCTCGACGTGCTCAGCCAGCGCATCGTGGATGTGATGATGGGCTTTCCGCCCATCGTGCTGGCCCTGGCGCTGATGGCCGTGCTGGGAACCTCGGTGAACAACGTGATCCTCGTGCTGATTGTGCTGCTGGCCCCGACATCGGCGCGCACCATGCGTGCTTCCGTGCTTGGATTGAAGGAGTTGACCTACGTGGAGGCGGCACGGGCGGTGGGCAGCTCCCACTGGCGGGTTATATTCCGCCATCTGCTGCCCAATGCCCTGGGCACCTATATTGTGCTGTTCACCGTAAACGTGGCTTACGCCATCGTGGTGGAGGCGGCCTTAAGCTTCCTCGGACTGGGCTCCCCTCCGGACGAGCCCTCCTGGGGTGGAATGCTAACTGCCGCAACGGAAAGCCTGGAACGCGCCCCCTGGATCGCTTTTTTCCCCGGTGTGGCCATCAGCTTGGTTGTGTTTGGCATCAACCTGCTCGGCGATGCCATCCGTGACATGGCGGACGCCAAGCTCCGTAACCGTATCGGAGACGAATAAGAGCGTCCCCCTGGCATCAATTTCCCCCTAATCATCCGCCAAGGAGGCCCATGCCCGCCGGATACGATTTCCTGAACTCGAAATTCGAGAGGGCCAGGCCCTCCCTGCGCCCCGTAGTGCGCGGCACGACCGCCATGGTTTCCTCCGGCCATCAGTTCGCCACCCGCGCCGCGGTGCGCATTCTGGAGCGGGGCGGCAACGCCATTGACGCGGGCGTGGCCGCGGGCATCTGTCTGGGGGTGCTGCACTCGGATATGGTGAATTTTGGCGGCGTGGCGCCGATCATCGTCTATCATGCGGCAAAAGGCAGCGTGAAAACCGTGAGCGGCCTGGGCCGCTGGCCCAAGCGGGCCACGGTGGAGTATTTCAAAAAGAACCATAATGGAGAGTTGCCATCGGGCACGCAGACTTCGGTCATCCCCGCGGCACCGGACGCCTGGATCACGGCCCTGCGCCACTTCGGCACGATGTCCTTTGAGGACGTAAGCGCCGACGCCATTCAATACGCAGAGCATGGCTTTCCCATGCACCAGTTCATGGCCAACAACCTCCAGGAAGAAGCTCACCTGCTAAATGCCTGGAAGTCCACCAGGGAAATCTACATGCCCAAGGGCAGGACACCAATGGCGGGTGAGGTGTTCGTGCAGCGGGACCTGGCCGATACCATGAAGCGCATGGCCGCCGCGGAGCGCAAGCACCGATTCTCGGGCCGTGACGCCGCCTTGCAGGCGGCCCGCGACGAGTTTTACGAGGGCGGCATCGCCGAGGCCATCGTGGATTTTCAAAAGAAGAATGATGGCCTGATCGCACGGGAAGACTTGGCCGCCTATCATTCCACCGTGGAAAACGCGCCGAGCGTCTCCTACGGCAATTATCAGATGTACGCTTGCGGCGCCTGGTGCCAGGGGCCTGCAATGCTGGAGGCCCTCAATCTGCTGGAAGGCTTCGACTTAAAGGGCCTGGGCCACAACTCCCCCGGCTATGTGCACACCCTCGTGGAAGCGTTTAAGCTGGCCTTTGCGGACCGTGAGGCCTATATCGCCGATCCCGAATTCGTCAATGTGCCCATGAAGGGCCTGCTCTCCAAGACATTCGCCAAGACCCGCCGGCAACTGATCGATCCGCACAGGGCCTGGACGGAGATGCCGCCCGCGGGGGATCCCTGGAATTTCCAGCGCTCCGGAGGCAGGGCACGGGGCGGAAGCCGCGGCACTGCAAAGCTCTCCGCGGCCGGCGGGGCGGTCAGGCACGAGCGCTGGGACACCAGTTACGTGGCCGTGATGGATCAATGGGGCAACGCCTTTTCTGCCACACCCAGCGATGCACCATTCAATACACCCATCGTGCCGGGCCTGGGCATCATTTGCTCGGGGCGTGGCTCCCAGTCCTGGATCGACGAGCAGCATCCCTCCTCCATCGCCCCGGGCAAGCGGCCGCGCCTGACCCCGGCCCCGGGGCTGGTCATGAAGGGTGGAAAGCCCTATATGGCCTTTGGCACGCCCGGAGGAGACGTGCAGATTCAGTCCATGCTGCAGGTGTTCTTCAATATTGTGGAATTCGGCATGGACCCCCAGGAAGCCGTGGAAGCCCCGCGCTTTTGCACCCACAACTTTCCCGGCTCCTTCTATCCCCACGACTACCACAAGGGCCTGCTGATGATGGAAAGCCGCATGGGGCCCGATTTGCACGCGGCTATGTCCGAAATGGGCAACGAGGTACGCCCCTGGGCCGACTATTCCTGGCGGGGCGGCGGCGTGTGCACCGTGGTGCTGGACGAGCGGGAGGGCGTCCTGCTGGGCGCGGCGGACCCCCGGCGCGAGGCCTACGCCTACGGCTGGTAGGCCCGGAGACAGATCCCATGCTGATCGCACAAATTACCGATATGCACGTCAAGGCGCCGGGACACCCCGCCTACGGCCGGGTGGACACGGGCGGCTACTTGCGGCGCTGCGTGGACCATCTCAACTCGCTCCAGCCCGCTCCGCAGTTGGTCTTCGCCACGGGCGATCTGGTGCACGCCGGCGCGCCGGAGGAATACGCCCATTGCAGGGAACTGCTTGCACAGTTGCGCATGCCCTGCTATCTCCTCACCGGCAATCACGATGACCGCGCCGGAATACGGGAGGCCTTTCCCGGCCATGCATATCTTCCGCAAGAGGATGAGTTCCTGCACTACGTGGTCGAGCAGGGCCCGCTGCGCTTCATCTGCCTGGATACCCTGGTGCCCGGCGAGCCCTGGGGCCTGATGTGCCGGGAGCGCCTGGACTGGCTGGCGGAGCGGCTGGCCGAGGCCCCCAGCCAACCCACGGTAATTCTGATGCACCACCCGCCCGTGTCCATCGGCATCGCCTTCATGGACGGCCACGGTCTGGACGGCGCGGACGCCATGGCGGAAGTGGTGGCGGCGCATTCCCAGGTGCAGCGCGTGCTCTGCGGCCATATCCACCGCCCCATCCAGGCCCTGTGGGCAAAAACCATGGTCAGCGTGGCGCCCTCCCCGGCCCATCAGGTGGTGCTGGACCTGGAGGACCGTCTTCCCGGCAGCTTCATCATGGAGCCGCCGGCCTGTCATCTCCATTTCTGGATGCCGCCCACGGGACTGCTCACCCATCTCTCCTATATCGGCGACTTCGACGGCCCCCATCCCTTCCGCAAGCCGGTGGAAGCGGCGAAGTAGCCCGGGACCGCCATGACCCGCATCGCATTGATGAACGACTACCAGAGCGTGGCCATGGGTTGCGCCGACTGGAGCCGGCTGCCGCAAGGCTGCGAGCTGGAGATTTTTCACGACCATATGACCGGCGTGGAGGTGCTGGCGGAACGCTTGGCGGACTTCGACGTTGTAATGGCCATGCGGGAGCGCACGCCCTTTCCCCGCGCATTGCTGGAGCGCCTGCCCCGCCTGAAGATGGTCGCCAACACGGCCATGTGGAACGTGTCCCTCGACATAGACTGCTGCACGGAGTTGGGCATCCTGGTCTGCGGCACGGCGGGCGGGAGCATGCCCACCTTCGAGTTGACCTGGGGGCTGATTTTCGCCATCACCCGCAATATCCCCCTGGAGCATTACGAAACCCAGGGGGGCGCCTGGCAGAGTTCCCTGGGCATCGAGCTGGATGGCAGAACCCTGGGGCTGCTCGGGCTGGGCACCATCGGCGGCAGGGTGGCGGAGGTGGGCCGGGTCTTCGGCATGCGCGTCATTGCCTGGAGCGCCAACCTGACGGCGGAGCAGGCGCGGGCTTGCGGTGCGGAGTTGGCTGCATCAAAGGAGGCGGTGCTGCGCGAGGCGGACATCCTCAGTCTGCACTACCGCCTCGGGGAGCGCTCGCGGGGCATGATCGCCGAGGCAGAGCTGGCCCTGATGAAACCCGGCGCTTACCTGATCAACACCTCCCGCGGGCCGCTGGTGAAGGAAGCCGCGCTGATCGACGCCCTGCAACGCAGGGCCATCGCCGGGGCGGCCCTGGACGTGTTCGACCAGGAGCCCTTGGCCCCTGACCACGCCTACCGCAAGCTGGACAACGTGATCGTTTCCCCCCACATGGGTTATGTGACCGAGGAGACCTACGGCATCTTCTACGGCGAAACCCTGGAAAACATCCTCGCCTACCTGAAGGACGAACCTCTGCGAGTGCTCAATCCGGATGTGCTGGAGAATCGGCGCAGATGAGTGGGAGCGTCGGCCCGCATACGCGCTTCAGGCACTGGCTGAAAACTCAGTTCCGTGTGCCTGAGGAACCTCCCCACTAAAACGGGGATGGGAGCATAAGGATGTTTCAACTACTACACTTCCCGTTTTAGTGGGGAGGTGTCTCGAAGGCCACCGGTCTAAGATCAAGCCCCGCACCCTTCGAGACGCCCACCCACTCGCGAGTGGGCGGGCTCCTCAGGGGCGCGGGTAGTGTTCCCAGACAGAGCCTCAGGCCATCACGCCGCCCCAGTTCGAGCCGAGTTTCTGGCGGTTGCGTTTGAAGAAATCCGCCGGCACATCTGTTTTGCCGCGCCCCCACTGGCCCAGCACCTGTTGGGCCACCAGCATTCCCACCACCGGCGAGAGCTTGAAGCCGTGGCCGGAAAATCCACAGACTGGATAGAATCCCTTCAATTCCGACTCGTCGATTATCGGATGGT
>JAPUIH010000373.1 GCA_027297205.1 SAR324 cluster bacterium
CCCCTCTCCATCTCATGGAGAGGGGGTGGCTCGCGACCATAGGGCGCGAGGCCGGAGAAGGACTCCTATCTACCGCCCGCAATTTTCTGTTTTCGTAATATCCCGGAAAGAGCCGGTTTTGGGAAAAGTAAAGAGTGCTCAGTTTCCCGCGGGATTGCATTTTCGCCTGCAAGGGGCGAGGCTCTACGCATCCGGCAGATCAGCTATTGGCCCGGCGGGAGGCACGGAGGCGCGCCGCGGCCGCGGAGCAGAAACAATGGGAGGCGCAGATGGATTTCGGTATTGTCACCGCGAAGATCGACGAGATTGGCTATATCACCCACGCGGAAAATCTGGGCTACTCCCATTGCTGGATCACCGACAGTCAGATGATCCGCTCCAACTGCTGGGCCGTGCTGGCCCTGGCCGCCCAGCAGACCCGCAACATGAAGATCGGCACGGGGGTGAACGTGCCCGGCCTGCGCCTGGCGCCGGTGACCGCCAACGGCATCGCCACCATCAACCGTCTGGCGCCGGGCCGCACCTTCATTTCCCTGGGCACGGGCCATACCGCCATGCGCACCATGGGCCAGCGCCCCATGCGCCTGAAGGAATTCGCCGCATACGTGCGGGTGGTGCGGGCGTTGATCCGGGGCGAGGAAGTGGATTACACCCTGCACGGCAAGACCCATCCCATCACCTTCCAGATGCGCGAGTTCAACTATATCGATCTGGATCATGAAATCCCGCTCTACATTGCGGGCTACGGCCCCAAGGCCCAGGCCCTGGCCGGAGAGCTGGGGGACGGGCTGGTGACCGGCTTTCCGCGCGGGGGCACCCTCACCCAGGCCCTGGACAATGTGCGCCAAGGGGCCGAGCGCGCCGGGCGCACGCTGGACGATTCCTTCTATACCTCCTCCATGTCCACCCTGGTGATGCTGGAAGAAGGGGAAGACGTGACCTCGGAGCGGGTGATCGCCGACTGCGGCTCGGCGGTAATGACCGGCATGCACTACCTGGCCGAAAATGTGCGCGAGCTGGGGGGCGATCCGCCTGACTATGTCAAGCATATCTGGAAGGACTACATGGCCCTGCTGGACAGCTACCCGCCGGAGGTGCGGCATCAGAAGCTGCACGGCAGCCACTACAGCTTCCTGGACCCGGACGAGGCGCGCTTCCTTACCCCGGAACTGATCCGCGCCAGTTGCATCATCGGCACGCCGGGAGAACTGGTGGAGCAAATTCAGCAACTGGAAGGCCAGGGGCTGAAGCAACTGATGCTCTACCCGCCCCTCAATCGGAATTACCGGGTGATCGAGGATTTCGCTGATCAAGTGATGGCGAAACTGTAGGCATCATCCCACGCCACGGGCATCGCGGCAATCCGGAGCCCTTATGCGGAATCTTTGCAGAACCAGAGATCGAAAAGGCCGACGCGCTCCCTGACCTGGTAGGTGCTGAGAAATGCCTGCCTGAAGTACTCAGGATACAGGTTTGAGCTCCCATCGTGAACGCTGTTGATGGCGAACGGCCTATTGGCTTTCGCTATCAGCCAGATATCAATCTTGCAATTCTCGATCGCGGCAATCGTTTTTGCGCCCAGGCCATAGCCGGAGTTCTTCCTCACCATGATATTGACCGAATCTATCAGGTATGGATTGCCCGCAAAGATGAGCAGCGGACGATAGTAAGTGATTATATTGTCCTTGAGCTCGCCGTCGCCCATGGCAATGTTTTTTCCCGGATGCGCCCTGATAATGTTCTCGATATCCGCCACAGCCCCGTTGAATCGGCCGCCGTGGTTCATCAGCTTGACCATGCGCCGGTTTGCGGGAAACGCGTTGAGCAGCATTAACGCCAGCAGCAGATAGATCACCTTGTGTTTCAGGGCGAACCCCTTGATCCCGCTCGCGTGCGCTGCTTCGGCGCTGTAGTTCTCGTGAAACACCCGCGCAAGCCAATACACGATCACGATGCTCAACGGCAGCACGTGAAATTTGCCCGCTCCGTCAATGGACGCCACCGGCATGATGATGGCGAAGCAGGCGACGACCGTTAGCACGATCAGAGCATCCCGCCTCAGTATCGCCATGGGGCGGGGAAGGATGGAGAGCAGTATCACCACCGGCAGCAACTGAAGTAAAATCATGGCCCGCAGGCTGCTCAGGAACATCTGGGAATCGAAGTCCCACGTAGCCACCAACCGCAGCCACAGGAGATGGTTGGTCAGGGATATGTTTTCGGCCAGGGCATAAGGGGCCAGTGCAATCGCGCAGCCGCCGCACCCCGCCACGAAAAAAGCCGTCCAGCCGAACCGTTGATACAGAAGCATCCAGATGGGCAGGAAATACATGGCCGCGTGCGGCTTAACGCCCACACATACACCCAGGGCCAGAGCGGCCAGGGCGATGCACCCCCACTTGCTTTTCAAGTGAACGGCCGCTAGCGCCAGGCCGGTCAGCCCGAGGATAATGGCGTCGGCCCGGGCAATGAAAGTGGAAAAAGGCCAGAACGCGAAATAGGTCAACACCAGAAATCCGCCTGCCATTACCCCGGTGCGCCAGTCGGAAATTCTGCGCACCGCATAGATCACGCCCAGCACGCTAAACAGAGCAAAGAGCGCCCCCGCGAACTTGGCAGAGGCAATGCCGGGGCCCAGCAGCCGGATAAAGACGCCGTTGATGATATACAGGTAGGGTCCATAGATAGAGCTGTACTGACCGGCGGCGTCCACATCGTGATAGATCGGCTCGCCTTGCATGAGCACCCAGGAAGTCGAGGCGATGTTGGGCTCTGCATAGGAATGGTAATTGTCCAGACCCACGTACCACGCAGCGAGCAGGGCATAGTTCAATACCGCCAGCAGGGCCAGGTAAAAGAAAACCGTTCGCCGGTCGATGGACCATAATTTCATCAGCAAACACCTCTTAGCAGACATTTCCCAGATGGAACTGTCCGAAACTCAACGGCAACCACCAAGTGTGCGATACCACACTTGCGATATACGATTTCAAGCTCTTGGTCTATATTTGGGTTGATTTAAAGTGCTGGAAGGTCTTTATCCGGTGGGTTTCGCAACAGCAGTGAAACCAAGGGCCAATTCCCTGTTGCTCTTCAGATGGATCGCAAATCTGTATCCCTCGTGATTGAGCAGGCGATAAATATCCGGGGAGGCAAGAGAATATCTGAAGTCGGACAAAGGAGCGGCGCCCAGTTCACGGACTCCGGCAATTATCCGGTCATCCGCGGGACAGATGATTCCAAAGTTTAAGTAATGTTTCCGGCGCAAGCGGCGAAAAAGCGGTTGCCAGGCCCCGCCCATCCGGGCGACCATCGATAATCTGCCGGCCTGAAACTTGGAGAAACCACCCATGAGCTTTGCGAACAAGCGGGAACTGCGCGAATTTTACGGCGAGCCCAGCCAGCGGGCCAAGTACAAGCAGTTGGACAAGCTGGACGTGCATTGCCGGAACTTCATTGCCCACTCGCCCTTCCTGGTGCTGAGCAGCGCCGGGGCCGACGGCAGCGCAGACGCCTCGCCCAAGGGCGACGCCCCGGGATTCGTGGTGGTGCTGGACGACCAGACCCTGCTCATCCCTGACCGGCTGGGCAACAACCGGGTGGACTCTTTCCAGAACATAATGGAAAACCCGCATGTGGGGCTACTGTTCTTCGTGCCGGGCATGAACGAAACCCTGCGCGTGAACGGGCGGGCCAGCCTGACCACGGACGCGGCGCTGCTGGAGCCCCTGGCCGTGAAGGGCAAGGCGCCCAAGGCGGGACTGCTGGTGAAGGTGGATGAGGCTTTCCTGCACTGCGCCAAAGCCCTGATCCGTTCCAACCTGTGGGCCCCGGCCACCCAGATTGACCGTAAGAGTTTTCCCAGCATGGGCAAGATGT
>JAPUIH010000374.1 GCA_027297205.1 SAR324 cluster bacterium
TCTCCACCGTTTCTCCGGTCTTTACAATGCCCCGCTCCACTCGGCCCGTGGCCACGGTGCCCCGTCCTGAAATGGAGAACACATCCTCGACTGGCATCAGGAAGGGCTGATCCACCGCCCGGACGGGTACGGGGATATAAGAGTCCACCGCTTCCATCAGCTCTAAGATATTTTTGAACTCTTCGGCCTCTACGTCGCTGCTCTCCGATTCCAGGGCCTTCAGGGCCGACCCACGAATGATGGGAATGTCGTCGCCGGGGAATTCATACATTGAGAGCAACTCGCGGATTTCCAAGTCCACCAGTTCCAGCAATTCCTCGTCGTCCACCATGTCCACTTTATTCATGTACACCACCAGGTAAGGCACCCCCACCTGACGCGCCAGCAGGATATGCTCGCGGGTTTGGGGCATGGGGCCGTCGGCGGCGGACACCACCAGGATCGCGCCGTCCATCTGGGCCGCACCCGTGATCATGTTCTTCACATAGTCCGCGTGACCGGGACAATCCACATGAGCATAGTGGCGGTTGTCCGTCCGGTATTCCACATGGGCGGTGGCGATCGTGATGCCGCGCGCCTTCTCCTCGGGAGCTTTGTCGATCTGATCAAAGGACGTAAATTCCGCCAAGTTTTTCAGCGACAGGGTCTTGGTGATCGCGGCGGTTAGGGTGGTTTTACCGTGGTCCACATGGCCGATGGTGCCGATGTTGACGTGAGGTTTCGACCGGTCGAATTTTTCCTTAGCCATTTCGTGTATCTCCTCCGTTCCTCTGCAAAAAATCGATATTGATCATGCCGGAATCGGATATTCTAACCCGCCTTCTTCGTGACCAGCGTTTCCGAAACCGGCTGCGGCACCTTTTCATAGTGAGAAAACTGCATCGTGAAGGTGGCCCTGCCCTGAGTGGCGGAACGCAGATCAGTGGCATATCCGAACATTTCCGCCAACGGCACATTTGCATCAATAGTCTGGGCCCCTGAACGCTCTTCCATCCCCTTAATACGGCCCCTGCGTGAATTCAAATCCCCCATCACGTCCCCCATGTATTCCGAAGGCACCACTACTTCCACCTTCATGATGGGCTCCAACAGCACCGGCCTGGCTCTGGAAACACCGTCCTTGATGGCCATGGAGGCGCATATCTTGAACGCCATCTCGGAGGAGTCCACTGCATGATAAGACCCGTCCACCAGCACCACCCGCAGGTCGATGATGGGAAAACCGGCCAGCACACCCGAACCGAGGGCTTCCCTTACCCCTTTTTCCACCGCCGGAATGTACTCCCGGGGTACGTTGCCTCCCACAATCTTGCTCTCGAACTCCCAGCCCGAACCTTTCGGCAGCGGCTCCAGTTGCATGACCGTGTGGGCGTACTGCCCACGCCCTCCGGTCTGCTTCACATACTTGGTCACCACTTCGGTGGATTCTGAGATGGTTTCCCGGTAGGCGACCTGAGGCCTACCAATGCTGCTGTCCACTTTGAATTCGCGCCTCAGGCGCTCCACGATTACCTCCAGGTGCAACTCGCCCATCCCGGAAATAATCGTCTGGTTGGATTCATGATCCGTGTGCACCCGGAATGAGGGATCTTCCTGAGCCAGCTTTTGCAGGGCCAGGCCCATCTTGTCGTAATCGGCTTTGGTCTTGGGTTCGACGGCGATGTCAATCACTGGTTCGGGGAAATCGATTTTTTCAAGCACGATGGAGTGGTTGGGGTCGCAGAGAGTGTCGCCAGTATGGGTGTTTGAGAGCCCAATGGCCGCGGCGATTTCGCCCGCGAACACTTCCTGGATTTCCTCACGCTTGTTGGCATGCAGCCTTACGATGCGCCCTACCCTCTCGCGTTTGTTCTTGCGCGGATTGAGGATGCTCATGCCCTGAGCCACCCTGCCCGAATACACGCGGAAAAAGGTCAGCTGCCCCACATAGGGATCGGTCATCACCTTAAAGGCCAGCGCCGCGAAGGGCTCGTCATCTCCGGTTTTCCGGATTTCAAGCACATCGGAATTGATTTTGTGGCCTTTTACCGGCGGGACATCCAGGGGAGATGGCAAGTACTTGACCACACCGTCCAGCAGTTGCTGCACCCCTTTGTTTTTAAAGGCCGAACCGCAAAGCACGGGACAGAAATATCCCGCCACCGTACCAGAGCGTATGGAGGCTTCGATGTCCTCCGGCGTGGGCTCCCCGCCCTCCAGGATATTTTCCGTGAGCGCGTCGTCGAATTCGGAAATAACGTCCAACATGATTTCGCGCTGGCGTTCGCAGAGTTCCTGCATTTCCGCAGGCACGTCCCCCACCTCGAACTCCGCCCCAAGAGTCTCATCCTTGAAGTAGATGGCGCGCATCCGCACCAGATCCACCATGCCTTGAAATTTGTCCTCCGCCCCGATAGGCACCTGAATGGCCACGGTCTTGGCCTTGAGCCTGTCGCGCATTGACTGCACGGCATGGTCGAAGTCGGCGCCCACGCGGTCCATCTTGTTAATGAAGCCCAGGCGCGGCACACCGTATCTGTCCGCCTGGCGCCATACGGTTTCCGACTGGGGCTCCACCCCGTTCACCGCGTCGAACACGGCGATTGCGCCGTCGAGGACACGCAGGGAGCGTTCCACCTCGATGGTGAAATCTACATGACCCGGGGTATCGATAATATTGATATAGTATTCATGGTTGTTAACCTGCCACTGACAGAATGTGGCCGCGGAGGTTATGGTAATGCCGCGCTCCTGCTCCTGCTCCATCCAATCCATGATGGCCGCGCCGTCATGCACCTCGCCCATCTTGTGGCTGCGCCCGGTATAATAAAGAATCCGCTCGGTCGTGGTGGTCTTGCCAGCATCGATATGAGCCATGATGCCGATATTGCGGGTCTGGCTGAGGGGAAATTTCCTTGGCACTGTGTTCTGCTGCTCCTAGTCGATATGCCGATTGCCTACCAGCGAAAATGCGCAAAAGCTTTGTTGGCGTCCGCCATGCGGTGCACATCTTCCTTCTTTCTGATTGCACCCCCCCGATTCTGAAAGGCATCCAGCAGCTCCGCTGCGAGTTTGCCTTCCATGGTTTTGCCGCCCCTGGCGGCTGCGTTCTGAATGATCCAACGAATTGCAAGGGCCTGCCGGCGTTCCGGACGCACCTCCACGGGTACTTGGTAGGTGGAGCCGCCGACCCGCCTGGATTTCACTTCCAGGGTTGGTTTGATGTGATCCACGGCAATCTTGACAACTTCCATGGCCGGCAATTCCGATTCTTTCTGCGCAATCTGGTTCATGGCCCCGTAAAGCACCCTGCGGGCAACGCTCTTCTTGCCTTCCTTCATCAGCACGTTAATGAACTTGGCGATTAACACGTCGTTGTGCAGTGGATCGGGCGTGATCTTTCTTGGCTCCGCGGCGTGTCTTCTGGACATAAAGTTCAACCTTTCCTATTGCCTGTCCGGCGCTAGCCGCTGCGCTTGGTTCCGTACTTGGAGCGGCTCTGCTTTCGGTTTTCCGTTGCCGCCGTATCCAGGGTTCCGCGTACGATGTGGTACCGCACGCCAGGCAGGTCCTTGACGCGTCCGCCACGGATCAGCACCACCGAGTGCTCCTGCAAGTTGTGTCCAATCCCGGGAATGTAGCTGTTCACCTCAATGCCGTTGGTCAGCCGCACCCGGGCTACTTTGCGCAGGGCGGAGTTGGGCTTCTTGGGCGTGGTGGTGTAAACCCGCACGCAGACGCCCCGCTTTTGCGGGCAGGCCTGCAGGGCCGGCGTCTTCATTTTGGTCAGTTTCCGCTTGCGCCCCTTGCGCACCAGTTGATTCAATGTCGGCATCGTTAAATTCCTGAAATCAAACCAAGTATTACACAATTTGCGTGCTGGGAACTATACAGCACCACAATTTCAAGCCGCCCGCCATGGCCTATTGGGCTGGGCTGTGCTTGATTGAAGGTCTCAACGCATCGAAATAGCAGGGGAAATCCCTTGCAATAGCGTCTGATCTACCGCTGATTCTTGTGCCGCCAAAGCGGCCGAAAGTAACGCCTAAGCTAGATCTGCGGGGTTGTGCCAACCTCAACCTTTGGAACCTTTTAACTTACGCATGTGTTTGTATTTGCGCAACACATTTTTTAGGCTAATTCACAATGGCCGTTTCTGGACATATGTTAACATTTTTGGACAGGTTGCGGCGCGCTTCCCCTTTGGTCTGGCTATTTATTTTCTCTGCGGGCATGCCCTGGATTCGCCTGCATTGGGGGGAGGCGGTGCTGTATCCCGGGCACTGGCTGCTTTCCGGCGCGTTGTGGCTGGCTTTGCTGGGCGGCCCAAGACCACGCCGGGGAAGCCGTCACCTGCCCCTCAAGCCGGTCTTGCTGCTGGGCGCGTATTTATGCCTGATGGCCGGGCTGCGTGGGCAGTGGGCGCTGCTGGGCGCAGTGGCCGGCACAGTGGTGCTCAACTATGCCTGGGCCCTGGCCGCGTTCCGGGTGGGCACGGCGAGGGGCGGCACGGGCACAATTCCGGACGGGATGCTGCTGTTGATGGCTGCGGTGCTGGCCATGGGCCTGGCAGGCTGGGGCGCCACTTTTTTCTGGCCGCCGCTCTGTCAGGTATTGAATTGTCCCGCAGCGTCCGGCGTACCTTTTGTATTTCTGGGGGGCTGGACCAGTCACGAGCAGTATTGGCTGTTTCTGCTGCTCTGCATGCCGGTGGCCGCTACATATTTGCTGTTGCTTTTCCGCGATCCGCGTCATGGGGCGAGCTTGGTGATCCTGATTCTGCTGGTGGCTGCGAGCGGGATTGCGTTGCTGGCCGGGGCGCGGCTGTGGATGATGCTGCTGATGGTTCTGGCGTCCGCCGGCGTGCTGTGGCGGCTGGCCCCCCTGGCCCTGCCAGTGGACCTGCGGCTGCTTCAGGTGCTGGCCCTGGTGGGGGCGGTGGGCGTGCTGCTGCTTTACGGCCTGTTTCCTGGCTATCTGGGCATGGCGGCGCGGGGCGTGACGGGCGGCGGTTTGCTGAAAATCACCTATTTCGAGGCACCGCCCGCCGCGCTGTCTTCGGATCGGGAGACCGTGTTGCGGCTGCGGCTCAGCAATGCGGGCCTGGTTACCCTGCTGGGCGATCCGGAGCAGCCCGTCTGGCTGAGAGCGCGCCTGCTTTTCACTCCGAATCGGGGGGAAACCCGGGCCTTTGACCTGAACCGCGTCCGCCTGGAGGGAAGGCTGCCACCGGGCAAGTCCATGGAGTTGGAAATGCCTCTGCGCCTGCCCCACTGGAGCCGCGAGGGGTACCTGGCCTGGCGGCTGGAAGGCGGGGAGCGACAAGCCCTGCGGTTTGCGGAAGATTCGAAGTTGGGATTCCGCTTCGTAAACGGAAATTACCGGAATTTCTCCCAGGAAAAAGGAAATTTTCTCTCGGCGCTGGCCCAGCGGGCCAGGCAGGTTGGGCAAGGATCGTTCGTGCCCAAAAGCAGCTCACGCAGCGCTCGGGAAAAGAGCAGTCTGCTGGGCCGTATACTGGATACACTGTTTTTCTCTCCGCTGTGGGGACTGGCGCCCGTCAACGGGGGAGGCAGAGTGGCATTTTCGTCCTCCGTGCCTTTTTGGATGCAGCTTTTTCAGGAATTCGGCGCCATCGGGCTGCTGCTGGCGGCAGCGATCGGATTTACCATTGTGCGGCGTGCGGAGCGGATTGCGAGCCGCAGTCTGCGATTCGGAGACCGAATTTTGTGGCGGCTTGTGCCCCTTACGGGAGTTTTGGTGCTGTTAACAGGGATATTTTCTCCGGTATTGGGCAGTTTTCATACAATTTGGGGCCTGTGTTTGCTTTTCGGATTTATTGAGGGAAAACATTGGGATTTGTTTGCCCAGCGTATGGAGTTGAGCATTGAAAGGGCGCCACGGAACTGGCTGGGATTGAAACGCCGCCCCCGGCGGGTGCCGTCATACAGAAGATCAGGCAGGCGCAGATGAACCGAATAGACGAACTGGTGATTGGCTGCGTAGAGGCGCTGGCGCCGCCACCCTGCATACTTCCAGGAGTGGGCTCAAGTCTCCTCTCGATGCAAGAATAGGGGGTGAACCACCGGTATGATTTTGATTCCACTCCCAAAACCGTGGTATCGAAGGTTCGACCAGTCGTTTGGGCCGTAATGGTCCCTCCACCTGGGAAATGTTGGTCAAAAGGCCGGTGGCATCGAAACCATCCATGTATTTTCCTACTGAGTCGCAACGGTGACGTTCCTGGGCCGATTGATCATTGGTGATACAAAAAGCGCGAACCAACTTTGGTTCACTTTGGCTCTGGTTATTTTCTTGTTCTTCGGGTGCGCCAGCCAGAATGGAATTCCCGGCACCGGAACGCCGCCGGGAAATGGGGAGAGTACGCGAGAGGCTCCCCAGCAATTGGGTAAATCCGGCAGCGAGGCAGCGCCTGCCGCCCCACCTGGAGACAAAAGTGAAGAGGATAGTGAGAAAATCAGCGACGAATTCGAAGACGAAATGGCTGCAGAGTTGGACAAGGAGTTTGCTGAAAAAGAACTGGATGAGGTATCCGACCCTTTCAGTGGCTACAATCGGAGCATGACCGTATTCAATGATAAATTGTACACGTGGGTCCTCGACCCGGCCGGGAGGGGATTGCGCTTTGTTCTGCCCGAGTACTCCCGGCGGGGTATAGCCAATTTTTTTGATAACCTGCTCTATCCCCTGCGACTGATCAACAATTTGCTTCAGGCCAAGTTCGCCAACTCCGGCGAGGAAACCCTTCGTTTTGTCACCAATACCACAATTGGGGTCTTTGGACTGTGGGATCCGGCGGATAAATGGTTCGGCCTGGAAGCTCACGACGAGGACTTTGGTCAAACCCTGGGATACTGGGGGGTGGGGCCGGGGCCCCATATTGTGCTTCCATTTCTGGGACCGTCAAATCTACGTGACATGTTTGCCTTGGTGCCTGATTATTATTTGGACCCCGCCACTTATTATATCGACAGCGAGAAGGACCAGTTGGCGCTGCGCGTATTTAAAGAAGTTAACAAAACCTCGCTGCATATTGGCGAGTACGAAAACCTAAAACGGGATGCATTGGACCTCTATCCCTTTCTGCGTGATGTGTACGAACAAAACCGTGCCAAATTAATTCTGGAGTAATCATGCGTACTCTGACTCTCGCCGTGATTTTAATCTTGGGCACCGGCTTCCTATCCTATGCAGATGAAAAGGCGGAAGTATTACAGTTGGCAAAATCCAGAATCGACAGGGTTGTCGGCTTGCTGAGGAGCAAGGGGATTAGCAAGGTGGAACGAAACAAGAAGATTATCACCATTATCAATCCCATCTTCGATTTTGCGCTGATGGCAAAAATCAGCCTTGGCAGAAAACATTGGCGCCCCCTTTCCGCCCAGGAGCGCAAGGAATTTATCGATCTCTTTGTGCTGCGGTTGCAAGAGTCCTATCTGGACAAGCTGGACCTATATACAGATGAGGAGGTGGTGGTAGAGGAGGCGGTCACTGTGAAAAAACGCATTCATGTCCTGACCCACTTGGTGACCAAAGACGATAAACTGGAAATGGTCTACAAATTTTACAAATCCGGGAATAATTGGAAGATTTATGACGTCGTAATTTTGGGGGTCAGTGTGGTGCAAACCTATCGCTCTCAATTCCGTGGGATCCTCAAAAATACGAGCTTCGCCGATTTGATGGAGCAATTGAGAACCAAGGGTGGATTTACGATTCCCACGAAAAAGTTCAAAAAGGCCTCGGCGAGTTGAGTGCAATGCAAATCTTATTCGTGAAAATTGTTTTGCGGCACCCGCGGATGGTACTCGCGGCGCTGACCATTATTCTGGTATTCCTCGCCTTTCAAGCGGCAAAGCTCGAGGTGGATGCCTCGGCGGAGTCGTTGGTGTTGGAAGATGACGACGATCTACGCTACTCGCGGGAAATCAACACCCGCTACAAGACACCGGATTTTCTGGTGATCACTTATTCGCCCCAAGACGACCTTCTTGCCGATAATACCTTAGACAACATCCGCCGATTAAAAGAGGAGTTAATCGGGATTCCGGGGGTTTCTACCGTGCTCTCGCTGTTGGACGTTCCACTGCTGGAAAGCCCGCCCAAACCCATCAAGGAACTCCTCAAGGATGTTCCAAACCTCGAATCGCCAGGGGTGGACAAGAAGCTGGCGAAGCAGGAATTCCTGAATAGCGCGATTTACCGAAATCTGCTTGTCAGCCCTGACTTCAAAACCACGGGTATTCAGATCAACCTTGTGGAGGACGTTGCCTGGGGGGATTTCATCAATCGGCGTTATACGCTCAGGGAGGAGCAGCGGCGCGGGACATTAACGGACAAGGGCCGGACCGAACTGGCCCAGATCGAAGTGGACTTCAAGCGCCACCGGGAAAAGGTGCGCTCCAAGCTGCATGATACCATTGTGCAAGTACGTTCCGTGATGGATGGGTACCGCGGCGACGCTGAACTGTTTCTGGGCGGGGTTCCGATGATCGCCGATGATCTGATTACCTTCGTCAAAAATGACCTCATGGTATTCGGAGTTGGCGTGGGGATATTTCTCGTTCTCACACTCTGGTTTATCTTCCGCCAACTCCGTTGGATTTTGTTGCCGCTGTTGACCTGCAGCATGTCCGTTCTCGCTACGGCTGGCCTGTTGGGGATGTTCGATTGGGAAGTCACCGTGATTTCCTCCAACTTTATTTCCCTGCAGATCATCATCACGATGGCCATCACCATCCATCTGATCGTCCGCTACCGGGAGGTTGTGGCGGACCATCCGAACGGCAGCCCGCAAGAAAATGTCCTGGAAACCGCCCGCTCCATGTGGAAACCCTGCCTGTTCATGGCGCTTACGACAATTGCAGGGTTCAGCTCGCTGCTGTTGAGCAATATCCTGCCCATCATCAATTTCGGATGGATGATGGCCTCGGGCATTGCCGTCTCTTTGATTCTCACCTTTCTCATTTTTCCGGCGATGTTGGTGCAGATGCCGAATCTGCAGCCGAACACGGGTTTCGAATCCCGTTTTGAGCTCACCCGGAAATTGGGCACATTGACGGAGCACCACGGCAGGGCCATCGTCGTGGCCAGCGGGATTCTCGCAGCGGTCTGTGTGGCTGGTGCGAGCCAGCTGATTGTGGAAAACAGCTTCATCGACTATTTCAAGTCGTCAACTGAAATTTATCAGGGGATGGAAGTCATCGACCGCCAACTTGGCGGAACCACGCCCCTGGATATTGTGCTTCAATTCAATCCGGATGAAGAAGTGCAAGGCGCCAAAAAGGATGCCGCAATTGAGAAAGAGGACGAGGCCGGTGGCGAATTCGATGAGTTTGAAGAAGAGTTCGAAGCTGCAAAAGGGGAGGCACAATACTGGTTTACCGCCGACAAAATGCTGGAAGTAGAGCGGGTTCACCGCTACCTGGAGAGCCTGAAAGAAATCGGGAAGGTCTTGTCCCTGGGCACCATGCTCAAGGTCGGGGAAGCCCTCAACGACGGCAAGCCACTCGATAATTTCATGCTCGCGTTGATTTACAACGAATTGCCGAAGCAATACCGGGAAATTATCCTGGACCCCTACGTGTCCGTCGAGGACAATCAGGTCCGTTTCTATGTCCGTGTGCGTGACTCCGACCGCAGCCTGCGCCGGGACCGGCTTCTAAAAAAAATTCAACACGACCTGCACAACAAACTCGGCTTGCCGGAAGAACGCTATCGCCTGACAGGAATTCTCGTGTTGTACAACAATATGCTGCAGAGCTTGTTCGACTCACAAATTCTCACCCTCGGCGCCGTGATCGCCGTCTTGATGGTGATGTTCCTGATTCTGTTTCGATCGTTAAAAATCGCCATCGTGGCAATAATTCCCAATGTTCTCTCTGTGGGGGTGGTGTTGGGCCTGATGGGCTGGGCCAGGATTCCCTTGGATTTGATGACCATCACCATCGCCGCCATCAGTGTTGGAATCGCCGTGGATGACACGATCCACTACATTCACCGCTTTCGCCTGGAATACGACCTGGATGGCCGTTATCTGGCAGCGATGCACCGTAGTCATGGCAGTATAGGTTACGCCATGTATTACACCTCCATGACCATCATCATCGGTTTTTCTGTTCTGGTGCTGTCAAATTTTATTCCCAGCATCTACTTCGGTCTTTTGACAGGTCTGGCCATGGTGGTGGCGCTGATTTCTGCATTGACCCTGCTCCCTCAGCTGATCCTCCTTCTCAAGCCCTTTGGGCCTGACCGCGGTTCCATATCCGCTTTGCCGGCTTCGGAGTGATCAGCGATTCGCTGCGCACCCCGGGGGGCGTACATCGATCCTGCGGGGATGGAGTGATTTTCCCGGAAATCAGATTCATCAGCGGCATCGCGTCCACCAGCCGAATGGACCTAAAGCACAAGTACAGCCAAATTTGGGCACGGTTTTTCGAATAGAGTGCACGGAGGCGAGCTCCATCAACGAGTTCGAGTGGCTGAGCAGATGGATCGCCGATGACCTGGCAGATTGCAGGAGATGCCCGTGAATAGGTGGGTGGGAATTCGATTAACGATATGAAATTTAGATTGAAGAATTGGTGCGAATTTTTTTTACTGCTCGTCATGTTTACCGCATGGCCAATGGCGGGTGCGAAATCCCAAATATTGTCGCCTCTTTCCGACGGGCAAACTGCGTTCTACGTCAACTATCATCAAAACCCCGTTTTGGCCTACTCGGTTGGTTTCGCGACGGGGGACGGCGACGTCATGCATGTGACCGACCTTCAGGTGCCGGTCCATCCGGAAGAGCAGGATTGGCAACTCAAGTTGGGGGGGCAGGCGAACATTCTTGACGGAATCGCCGATGGTTGGGATATTTCACCGGCCATCTCTGTCCTCATCCGCCATAGAGAAGGGGAGGCTTACAAGTTGCGGCATATCGGTTTGGATTTCACGGGGCTGTTCGGTTATTACTGGGCACGGGGGTTTGCCATCGGCGAATTCGGATACAATAAATTCACAAAATATTTTTCGGGAATCCGTCTGGGCGCATCCGTGGCGCAGCTCGAGATCAATCTGCGGCTGGGTCAACACCATAGGACACCCGGGAATGACCAAACCGGACCGTCTTTCCTCACAGCCGGTGTAAACTATCGCTTCTAAAATGCCGTTCCTGCGAATGCGGCATTGCTGGCGGCCAGCGGGGCTGATCTGTTGAGCGGCAACAGCGAATTTCGCGATGCCGTCATCGGCGTGAGACTGCGTTTCAACGATGATTCCTTCAAGCCGCGGCTTTCCTCCCTGCCTATCTCCAACGCGAACTAGGGCTGGGTTCCGGGCGGCGCTCGGGCCGGCCTTCCGCGCGACGCCATACCTTCCGCCGCAAGTCCGGCACAAACAGGTGTTCGTCCTTGGCCAGTTCCTCCGCTCCGTGATAGATTTGGTGCCAGGCCCGGCAGCGAGTTATCCGGCACCCAGCCGGAAGCGCCCCGCGAGCGGCAAGGCGGCAGCATGCAGGAATTCCACGATCTGATTGTGCAACTGTTCAGGGAGCGGCACAGACAGCCGAGCCTCACGGTGACCCTGCTGCGGCAGCACTGGAGCGATATCCATGGCGCGGAGCTTGCCCGCAAAACCTACCCAACTCGTCTAACCGGCGGGCTGCTTTGGATCAGTACGGTGGATGCGGGCTGGGCGTATCAGCTTCAGTTTATGAAGCGGGAAATGCTGGAATCCATCCAGGTATTTATGGGCGCCCCCACAGTAAAGGAATTGCGCTTCAAGCAAGGCGAAGTGCCCGCTCCGGAAACCTCGCTGCGGGCACGCGCCCATTCCCGCGCGCCCCATTCCAAAAGCCGCGCCGCAATTCCGGCGCCCGGCGCCGAGGCCATCTCCGATGCCCAACTGCGCGAATCTTTCTCAAGGTGGCACAACGTGCAAAAGCGCCGTGGCAAGGAGCGCAACGGTAACCCGCAGGGCGGCCCGGAGTAAATGTCCGCGAAGGAGCAAGCGATGCTCGTCGGCGTACCGAAGGAAATAAAACCCCAGGAAAACCGGGTGGCCCTCACTCCAGCCGGAACGCACGCCCTGTGCCTGGCGGGGCACAAGGTACTCATTGAAGCGTCCGCCGGAAAAGGCAGCGGGTTTGCGGACGAGGATTACCTGGAGGCCGGCGCACAGCTCGCCTCGGGGGCCGAAGAGGTCTTTGCGGAGGCTGGGCTGATCCTCAAGGTCAAGGAACCCGTCGCCAGCGAATATCCCTTGCTGGGCGAAGGCAAGATCCTATTCACCTATTTACATCTGGCGGCGGCACCGGAACTGACCATGGCCCTGCAGGCCTCGGGCACGAGCGCCATCGCCTACGAGACGGTGCAGTTGCCCGGAGGCGGTCTGCCTCTCCTTGCACCCATGAGCGAGGTTGCGGGAAGAATGTCCATCCAGGTGGGGGCATGGGCACTGGAAAAGCACAATGGGGGGCGGGGCGTGCTGATAGGCGGGATTCCCGGCGTGCGTCCGGCGAAGGTGGTGATTCTCGGTGGTGGAAGCGTCGGCAGCAACGCCGCCCGGATGGCCCTCGGACTGGGCGGAGACGTGGTGCTGCTGGATATTGACGCCGCGCGGCTGGCCCAGCTCGATCTGGCCTTCCAGGGCAGGCTGAAAACGCTCGTCTCCACACCTTATGCGCTACGGGAGGAGCTGTCCGGCGCGGACCTGGTGGTGGGCGCAGTACTGGTGGCCGGAGCCCGCGCACCCCGGCTGGTGACGCGGGAGCACCTGGGACGCATGCCGGCAGGCGCCGTGATCGTGGATGTGGCCATCGACCAGGGAGGCTGCGTGGAAACTTCCCGGCCCACCACCCACGACGACCCATTGTTCGTGGAGGAAGAGGTGGTGCACTACTGTGTGGCCAACATCCCCGGGGCCGTGGCGCGCACATCCACCCTCGGTCTCACTAACGCCACCCTGCCCTACGCCCTCAAGCTGGCAGAAAGCGGTCTGGGAGCCCTGGAGCGCGATTCCGCTCTTGCCGCGGGTCTGAACGTGCATCAGGGCAAAATCCGCCACCCGGCCGTGGCCGAGGCCATGAGCGAATCCGCAGAACCCTTCCCGGCCCAGGCCGTATAAACTTACAGAGGGGATTGCGGCTCGCCATTTGCATTTCACGAAGAATAGCCGGACATGCGGACGCGGCCGCTGCAAGCCGCCCCAAACCGAAGCCGGCCCTCGCAGCGCGGGCAGGCCCGCCAATCGCAACAGGGTTGAATGAAAAAAATTCTCGCAAGCTTTCAGGAATTCGACGCCTCCAGTGCCATGGCCTTGTGGCTGGGCTTCATCGCCGCCA